>NZ_JBHXQY010000005.1:0-114091 GCF_042716955.1 Nocardiopsis sp. NPDC058631
TCGTACCCGCATCAGTCACTTCGCAGCGCTTCGCCCCGCCGAGCAACAGCTCGACGGGGCGACGTGATCAGGACCCCGAAATAGCCAACAGCATCCCCCCGTGGGGAGGCCCTGGGGGCGGCATCCACCGCAACCAGACCCCGCCGGGACCCGCGATCGGCGATACTGGAACAGATGCCCTCACCATCGTCTCCACCACCGGGCGGACCCCCGGGGCCGGACTCCGCCTCCGGCCACCACAGCGCGTTCGCCCACCTCAACGCACCCAACGCCGACCTGTACCGCGCGGTCATGGCCGAGTTCGTCCGGGCCAAGGAGCAGTTCCGGGTCCACCTGCGCCCGGAGGAGGTCCACACCGGCCTGCCCGAGGCACTGCGCCCGCCCACCGCCGACCCCGTCGCCGACGCGCTCGCCAGACTCGCCCTCTGGGGCAACCTGCGCCAGGACCCCGACACCGAGCGGGTCACCGCCGTCGAGGACTTCTACCGCCGCCGCCACATCTACCAGCTCACCCCCGCGGGCGAGGCCGTCGAACGGGCGCTGCGCACCTACGACGAGGCACTGGGACGGCGCGGCTCCCTCCAGACCGTCGCCCTGGCCGACATCGCCACCCAGCTGCGGGCCCTGCTGGAACTGGCCGGGCAGGACGACCCCGACCCGGCCGTCACCTACCTGACCCTGCGCGGACTGGTGGACCGGTTCACCGGGCTGGCCGACAACGCCAGCGCGTTCATGGGGTCCCTGCAGCGCACCATCGACCTGCACGACGCCGACGTCGACGCGTTCCTGGCCTACAAGGACCGGCTGATCTCCTACCTGGAGCGGTTCATCGCCGACCTCATCACCCGGGGGGCCGAGATCGCGGGCGTGCTCACCGAACTCGACGGCGACGGCACCGACCCCTCCCCGGCCGAACGCCTCCTGCGCGTGGCCGCCCTGCGGGAGGCCGCCGACGCGGCCCCCGGCCAGGGGGACGGCGACGCCCCGCCGCAGGACTCCCCGCAGTTCCGGGAGGCCCTGGAATCCTGGCTGCGCCGCTGGGAGGGCCTGCGCTCCTGGTTCGTCTCGGCGCCCGACCGCCCCGCCCAGTCCCAGCGGCTGCGCGTCAGCGCCCGCAGCGCCATCCCCCAGCTGCTGCGCGTGGTCTCGGCCATCAACGACCGGCGCACCGGCCGCTCCGACCGGTCCGCGGACTTTCGCGCCCTCGCCCGCTGGTTCGCCCAGGCGCCCGACGACGACGCCAGGCACCGGCTGTGGCGGACCGCGTTCGGCCTCCACCCCTCCCGGCACCTGACCGTGGACGCCGCCACCGTCGACGCCCGCGAACAGGACCAGGTCCCGGCCGGCACGCCGTGGGCGGAGGCCGAACCGCTCACCATCAGCCCCCGCCTGCGCCGTACCGGCAGCTACGAGCGGCGCGGGCGCTCCCGCAAGGTCCTCGACCGCAGCGAGGAACGCCGCTACCTCGCCGAGCTCGCCCACAAGCAGGCACGCGAGATCGCCGCGGCCCGCGCCCGGCTGGCCACCGACGGCACGGTGCGCCTGTCCGCACTGGGAGAACTCGACCCGGTCGCCTTCGGCCTGTTCCTGCAGCTGCTCGGCGACGCCCTGGCCCGCTGGGGTCCCGGAACCACCCAGGCCACGGCGACCAGCAACGACGGAACCATGGAGATCCACCTGAGCGCCATCGAGGACGGGGGCACCGCCACCGTCCACACACCCGGGGGGACGTTCAGCGGCCCCGACCACCTCGTCCGCATCACCGACGCGACCGGGGGAGGGGCGGCTTGGTAGGCAGCGCCTCCCACGACCTGGACCTGGCGCGGCTGCACCGGGCCGCCCGCGCCCTGCTGCGCCGCCCGCTCCTGCGGGCGACCGGCGACGACGCCGACTTCCGGCTCGTACGCGAGCACGCCGCCCGGCTCCGCGCCTGGTTCGACCGCAACACCGGGTGGACCCTGCACGTGGACGCCGAGACGGTGCGCCTGCGCAAGGTCCCCGGCAACCCCCACGACCCCACCCACCCGGCCAGGGAGGAGGGCCGGGGCCGCCTGGTCTTCGACCGCCGCCGCTACGTCCTGCTGTGCCTGTCCCTGGCCGTCCTCGAACGCGCCGAGGCGCAGATCGCCCTGGGGCGCCTGTCCGAACAGGTCATCCTGGAGGCCGCCGCCCCCGAGTTCGAGGACGTCGCGTTCACCCTCACCACCCGCGACGAGCGCCTGGACCTGGTGGCCGTGGTCCGCCTGCTGCTGCGCCTGGGCGTGCTCGGCCGCGTCGCCGGGGACGAGGACGCCTTCGTCCGCTCCTCCGGCGACGTGCTCTACGACGTCGACCGCCGCGTCCTGGCCGGAATGCTCGCCGGTGCGCGCGGGCCCTCCACCGTCACCGACACCGACCCCGCCGACCGGCTGCGCGCCCTGGCCGAGGACTCCGTCGCCCACCACCTGGACAGCGACGACCTGCGCAACACGGCCATCCGCCACCGCCTCACCCGCCGCCTCCTCGACGACCCCGTGCTCTACCACGACGCGCTCACCGAAGAGGAGCGCGCCTACCTCACCAGCCAGCGCGGCGCCATCACACGCCGCATCACCGAACTCACCGGCCTGGTCCCCGAGGTGCGCGCCGAGGGTGTGGCCATGGTCGACCCCGACGACGACCTCACCGACGTGCGCATGCCCGAGCAGGGCACCCAGGGGCACGCCACCCTGCTCCTGGCCGAACACCTGGCCGCCGCGCACGGCCCCGTCACCGTCGAGGACCTGTGCGCGCGGGTACGCGAACTCGCCGCCGAGCACGCCTCCTACTGGTCCAAGTCCGCCCGCACCCCCGGCAACGAACCCGAACTGGTCGCCCAGGCCCTCGAACGGCTCCGCGCCCTGGGCCTGGTCGAACCCGCCGCCGTCGACGGGCGGCCCGCGGTCGTAGGCCTTCCCGCACTGGCCCGCTACGCCGTCGCCGCACCCGTCGTCACCACACCCAAGGGAGGCACCCCGTGACCGCACCGCTGCCCGAACCCGGTCGAGAGCGCTGGCAGCCACTGCGCGTGGGCGTCGTCGACCTCTTCTACTACGAGGACGAACAGTTCTGGTTCCGTGACGGCCGCCTGCTGCTGCGGGGCAACAACGGCACGGGCAAGTCCAAGGTCCTCGCCCTGACCCTGCCCTTCCTCCTGGACGGCGAACTGTCCGCCCACCGGGTCGAACCCGACGGCGACCCCAAGAAGCGCATGGAGTGGAACCTGCTCCTGGGCGGCGAGTACCCGCACGGCGAACGCCTCGGCTACGCCTGGATCGAGTTCGGCCGGCGCACCGCCGGGGGCGGCACCGAGTTCCGCACCCTGGGCTGCGGACTCAAGGCCGTGTCCGGGCGCGGCATCGCCCGCCACTGGTACTTCTCCACCCCGCAGCGGATCGGCTCCGGGGACGGCCGGATCAGCCTCCTCGACGCCACCCGCACCGCCCTGTCCCGTGACCGCCTCGCCGACGCCGTCGAGGGCCACGGCATGGTCTACGACCGCGCCCGCGACTACCGGCGCGCCGTGGACGAGGCCCTGTTCGGCCTGGGCGAACAGCGCTACGGCGCCCTCGTCGACCTGCTCGTCCAGCTGCGCCAGCCGCAGCTGTCCAAGCGCCCCAGCGAGACGGCCCTGTCCAAGGCGCTCACCGAGTCGCTGCCGCCGGTGGACCAGGCGGTCATCGCCGACGTCGCCGAGGCCTACCGGGAACTGGAGGACGACGAGACCGAGCTCAACGCCATGACCGACGCGGAACGGGCCGCCTCCGCCTTCCTGGGCCACTACCGCGACTACGCGCGCGCCGCCGCACGCCGGGCGGCCCGCCCGCCCCGCACCGAACACTCCCGCTACGAGCGGCTCACCACCGCACGCAACGAGGCCGAGACCGCCCGCGCCGAGGCCGAGAGCACCCTGGCGCACGTGGAGGCCCGCACCACCGACCTGGCCGAACACGTCGCCCGCCTGCACAGCCAGGACCAGACCCTGCGCCGCAGCCCGGAGATGGACAGCGCCCGCGACCTGGACCGCGCCCGCGTCGAGGCCGAGCGGGCCGCCGAGCGCGCCACACAGGCCGCCGGCGACGCGGCCCGCGCCGGCCAGGACGCGGCCCGCGCCGAACACCGGCGCGACCAGGCCCGGCAACGCCTCGACGGCGCGGCCCAGGACCTGGGCGCCGCACGAGAGCAGGCCGCACGGGCCGCCGCGCGGGCGGGCGTGGAGGCCGGCCACCGCCACGGCGTCGACGCACCACTGGCCCCCGGGCGGGCCCACGGCGCCGACCCCGCAGCGCCCGACCGCACCGGCGACGGGCCAGGAGCCGACCGCCCCGGCACCCCGCCCCCCGCCGAGCACGCCGAGCACTCCGAGCACTCCGAGCACGCCGACCACTCCGACCGCCGCGAGCCCCGGGCCCGGGAGGCCGCCGAGGCCCTTGTCGAGCGCCGCACCCGCGCCCTCGACCACACCGCCGACCTGCTCGGCGCCGCCGAGCGCACCAGGGCCGAGCACCGGGGCGCGCTCCAGCGCCTGGAGGACACCGAAGCCGAACTCACCGAACTGGCCGACCACCGCGCCGGCGCCGAGCAGCACCTGGCCCGGACCGCCGAGGCCCACGTCCTGGCCGTGCGCGACCACCTCGGCGGCTGCCAGGAGCTGCGCCCCGACGACCCCGAGTCCACCCTCGACCTGGTCGCGGCCTGGGCCACCACCCTGGACGGCCCCGACCCGGCCCGCGTGCGCGCCCGCGAGAGCGCCCAGCAGGTCGAGGCCGACCTGGCCTCCCAGGAGGCCGGACTGGGCCTGGCCGACACCGCGCTGCGCCGCGACCGCGAGTCCCTGGAGGCCGAACGCCGCACCCTGGCCTCCGGAGGCCAGGGCGCACCCCCCGCCCCCCGCACCCGCACCGCCGACCGCGCACCCGGCCGCCCCGGCGCGCCCCTGTGGAAACTCGTCGACTTCGCCGACCACCTCGGCCCCGCCCCCCGCGCACTGCTGGAGGCCGCCCTGGAGGCCTCCGGGCTGCTGGACGCCTGGGTGGGCCCCGACGGGACCCTCACCGACCCCGCCGGCCACGACGTGCGCGCCCTGCCCGGCGACCCGGTCGACGGCCCCCACCTGGGCACCCTGCTGCGCCCCGCCATCGATCCGCACGACACCGACGCCCGCGCCGTCACCCCCGACACCCTTCGCGCACTCCTGGCCGGGATCGGCGTCGGCCCCGACACCGGCGCCGCCACCTGGGTCGGCACCGACGGCGCGTTCCAGACCGGTGTGCTGCGCGGCACCTGGGCCAAGGACGAGGCCCGCCACCTCGGCGAGGGCGCCCGCGAACAGGCCCGCCGCGACCGCCTCGCCCAGATCGCACACGAACTCGACGACCTCGCCCGCCGGGCCGAGGACGTCCGCAACGGACTCCAGGCGCTGGCCCGCCGGCGCACCGCCCTGCGCGCCGAACTGGCCGCCCTGCCCGACGACACCGGCCTGCGCGCCGCCCACGCCGCCGTCGCGGACGCAGTCCGCACCGTCATCGCCCTCACCCGCCGACGCGACGAACGCGCAGCCCGCGCCGACCAGACCCGACAGGGCCGCCAGGACGCCGAACGCGAACTCGCCGACACCTGCGCCGAACTCGGCACCCCCGCCGACCCCGCCGACCTGGCCGCGCACCGCGACGCCCTCGCCGCCTACCGCGTCGCCCTGGCCGGGCTCTGGCCCGCGGCCCGCGCCCACACCGAGGCCCTGCGCGGCCTGGCCGACGAGCACGGCGAGGCCGACCGCGCCCGCGACGTCGCCGCCGACCTGGCCGAACGCGCAGAACAGGCCCGGCTGGAGGCCGGCGCCGCCGACCAGCGCCACACCACCCTCGGCGAGACCGTCGGCGCGGCCGTCGCCGAACTCAACCGCAGGCTCGCCCGGGTCGAGGCGGACCTGAAGGCCTCCCGGGCCCGGGAGAGGGACCTCGCGCAGGCCCGCGCCGAGGCCCTGGACCAGCGCGGCCGCGCCGCCGGGCGCGTCGAGACCCTGGACGCCGACATCACCGACAGCGTCCGGGCCCGCGCCGAGGCCGTCGAGGGCCTGCGCGCCTTCGGCGCCACCGGGCTGATGGCGGTGGCGCTCCCGGACCTGGACGTCCCCGACCCCGGACAGCCCTGGGCCGCCGACCCGGCCGTGCGCCTGGCCCGCACCCTGGACCGCGAACTCGACGGCGCCGACGACTCCCCCCAGGTCTGGGACCGGCTCCAGAAGAACCTCTCCCAGCAGTTCAAGAACCTCCAGGACGCCCTGTCCCGGCACGGGCACGGCGCCACCTCCTGGCCCGAGGCCGGGGTCATCATCGTCCGCGTCACCTTCCAGGGCCGCGAGCAACCCGTGCCCGAACTCGCCGGCGCCCTGGCCGCCGAGGTCGCCGCCCGCCGCGCCCTGCTCTCCGCCCGTGAGCGCGAGGTCCTGGAGAACCACCTGCTCACCGAGGTCGCCGGGACCCTCCAGGACCTCATCGCCACCGCCGAACGCCAGGTCCTGCGCATGAACGGCGAGCTCAAGGACCGGCCCACCAGCACCGGAATGCGGCTGCGCCTGTCCTGGAGGCTGCGCAAGGACGCCCCCGAGGGGGTGGACACCGCCCGCGACCGGCTCCTGCGCCAGACCGCGGACGCCTGGTCCCAGGGGGACCGGGCCGCCGTCGGCGACTTCCTGCAACGCCTCATCGAGCAGGAACGGGCCAAGGACCCCACCGGGTCCTGGTTCGACCGGCTCGCCCGCGCACTCGACTACCGGTCCTGGCACCACTTCGCCGTCGAACGCCACCAGCACGGCCAGTGGAACAGCGCCACCGGCCCGGCCTCCGGCGGCGAACGGGTCCTGTCCGCGTCGGTCCCCCTGTTCGCGGCGGCCTCCTCCTACTACGCGACCGCCTCCAACCCGCACGCGCCCCGCCTCATCACCCTGGACGAGGCGTTCGCCGGGGTCGACGACGACTCCCGCGCCAAGTGCCTGGGGCTGCTGCACGCCTTCGACCTGGACGTGGCGATGACCAGCGAACGGGAGTGGGGCTGCTACCCGCAGGTCCCCGGTCTGGCCATCGCCCAGCTGTCCCGGGTGGACGGGGTCCCCGCCGTCCTGGTCACCCGCTGGGAGTGGGACGGCCGCGAACGCACCCTGGCCGCCGACCCCGCCGCGTCCGACCCGGCCGGGGCGGACCCGGGCGCCGGCACCGATACCGGCTCCGACCCGGACACCGGGGGCCGGGACGACGCGCAGGAGAGCCTGTGGACCTGACCGGCCCCGACCTCCCCCGGCTGCGGCGCCTGCTCGGCGGCCCCGGGACCGCACGCCTCCTGGCCCGGCTGCGCCGCCGCATGGAGGACGGCACACCCCTGACCGGCACCCTCACCCTGAGCAGGGTGGGCGAGGGCGAACGCGCGGCCGTGGAGTCCCTGCTCGGCCGGCGCCCCGGAACGGGCACCTCCCTGAGCGTTCCCCTGGACACCCTCGACACGGTGCTGCGCTCCAGCGCCGCCAGCCCCGACGGGCTGGCGGCGGCCGTGATCCTGCTGACCGGGCCCGTGCGCTCCCGCAGGGAGGCGGACGACGAGCGCGAACGCGCCTGGGCCGCAGCCCTCGCCCCGCTTGAACAGGTGTGCGAAACCAACGGGGCCCTCGCGCGCTGGTGCGCCCGCGTCCGCTCCGACGGCCGTATCCGCCGCCTCACCGCCGACAACGACGACGCCGCGCGCCTGGTGCGGACGGTGGCGCGCGCCGTCGCCGCGCTCCCCGCCGAGGGCGTGGCCCTGTCGGAGTTCGCCGCCCGCACCCTGGGCGACGCCCACGCCCTGGACGACGACCGCCCCGCCACCGGCCTGGTCCTGGGCGCCGCCCGGGCCCTGACCGACCAGCCCGAGGGCGGCGGGGCTGCCTGGCGCCGACGCGTGTGGGCGGCGGTGGGCGTGCTCAAGGACGAACTCTCGTCGACCGTCCTGGCCCTCAACCTGCCCGGCGACCCCGCGACCGCCACCGGCCGCGCCCTGGCCGCGCTGGGGGAGGCGGGACAGCCCGCCGTGCTCACCCTGCGCCAGCTGGCGGGCGAACCCGCGCACACCCGCTGGTCCGGCACGACCGTGTCCGTGTGCGAGAACCCCGCGGTGGTCGCCGCCGCGGCCGACCGGCTGGGGGAGCGCTGCGCGCCCCTGGTGTGCCTGCAGGGCCAGCCCAGCGCGGCCGCACTGGCACTGCTGCGCCAGGCGGTGGGAGGCGGGGCGCGCCTGCGGGTCCACGGCGACTTCGACTGGGGCGGCGTACGCATCGCCACGGGACTGGCCCGCCACGTCGCGTGGCAACCCTGGCGGTTCGGCGCCGCGGACTACCGGGCGGCGGTGAGCGGACGGGGGCGGCCGCTCACCGGCACACCGGCCCCCACCGGTTGGGACCCCGGCCTGGCCGGGCTGATGGAGCAGCACGGGCGCCGGGTGGAGGAGGAGACCGTGGTCGGGGAACTGCTCGCCGACCTGGCGCGGGACTGACCCGGGGTCAGTGCCGGTTCGGGCCCGGGTCCCGGTGCCGGCCCCGGCCGCGCCACGGGTTGGTGGGCCCGCGCCGGAACCAGTTGCGGACACGGAACCGCTCGCGCTCCCCGGTGCGGTCGCCGCCGGCGCTCTCCGCGGTGTCCTCCGGGCGCACGGGCGGTGCCGGGGCGGGCCCCGTGACCTCCGAGGTCCGGGACCGGGCCGGGTTCCGCAGGTCCGCGGAACGGGGACCGTGCCGCCCCCGCGACGGCGCGACCGCTCTGGCGCGGACGGCGTCGCGGGCCCTGGCCGCGGTCGACGCGTCCGGGTGGTGGCGGCCGATCGCGTCCAGGACCGGGAGCGTGTCGGGGTGCTCGGGGCTCCACAAACGGTCCGTGTCGTCCAGGACGAGCTGTTCGATGTCCGGCGCGCCCTCGGCGGAGAGGAAGGGCGACGGGTCCTCGGGGCTGCGTTCCGCGGCCGCCGCGATCATGTCGATGACGATCCAGTGCCCGCGCCCGGCCATGAGCCGGTCGGTGTCCTCCGAGGACAGCATCCCCGAGGCGAGCAGGACGATGGCCGCCAGGCTCACCACGGACGGGCGGTCGGAGAACAGGAGGGCGCGCAGTTCGGGCTCGATCTCCGAACTGGTGGCGTCCAGCACCTTCGTCCCCGTCCAGCGCCGCAGCGCCTGACCGGGGCCGCAGGCCACGGCGACGATCTGGCCGAGCGCCTCGGCCGGGGTCCGCCCGTCCAGCCACGGGCCGATCTCCGCGAACAGGTGCTCGTGCGGCAGCGCCTCCAGGGCGTCGAGGAACTCCGCAGCCCCCGCACCGGCCAGGCTGCCGACGAGCGGGGCGGGGACGCCCTCCTCCTCCAGGAGGCGGCGCACCCCGTACCTGCCCAGGGGCGTCAGCTCGACCGTGGGGACACCGCGCCCGGTAGACCCAGAGGTCTCACCCGCCCCCGGTTCCGCCGCGGTACCCGGCCCGTCCGCCTCCGCGGCCAGGTGCACACCACCGGTGGCGTGCACCAGGCGCAGGGCCCGCAGGACCCGTGCGGAGATCCGCCGCCGGTCCCGCGGCGAGAGGGCGTCCGAACCCGGCTCCCCGCCGAGCGTGCCCAGAACCGACCGGAGCAGCACCGAGAACGGCACACGGAACCCGTCCGGCGCCTCGTAGAGGAAGCGCAGGGCGGTGAGGACCGGACAGGGGGCGTCGCCGCCGGAGCGGGAGAACCCGGTGCCGGCGGCCTCGTCCCGGGCGCGCCCGACGGAGGCCCCGAACACACCGGACCACCAGATCAGGACCTGACCGGGATCGCGGACCCGCTCCTCCAGGTCGGGTGCCGGCCCGGCCCAGTCGGCGGTCGCCTCCAGCAGGCCCAGGCGCACGGCGGTCCTCCAGGGCAGCGCGAAACTCGCGGCTTCGGCGGCAGCGGCGCCGCCCCGGTCCTGCTGCTCGGTGCGCGCGGCGGCCGCCGTGTCGAGGCCGTGCGGCCACAGCCCCAGCGCCTGGATCGCCGCGTGGGCGTCGTCCGGGTACGGCAGGCCCCCGGGGGTGAGGGGGATGGCGGGAGCACTCCAGCGGGCCAGGCGCAGGGCGTCGCGGAGCAGGGGTGTGGTCAGGGCGGCGCTCGCGAGGGCGTCCGGCGGCAGGAGCGACACGGGTCTGGCCGAGGACGGCTCCCGGCCCTGGGCCGGCCGGTCATGAGAGGGCATGTTCGCTCCGGGTCTCCTTGCGGTGGGCGGACATCCCTTCTACCTCTCCGGAGCACCGCCGTGGGGCGGTTTCGCAAACACCGCCGGTCAGGCTTGTCGACGACGGTGTTCCGGGCCCCGGCCAGGGGGCGGCGCGGGGGAGGAAGAATGCCCGGCCTCGTCCGCGGGGGGCCGGTTCGTCCCGGGTGCGCGGACCGCGCACGGCCGCGGTGGAGAACCCCCTCCCACAGCACCCGCGGGAGGCCGGAGCGTCACGACTCGGGAGGTGTTTTCCACAGCACACGAGCGGTACCCGGTCCGGTCTGCCACCATGTCCGGGGAGGTGCGGATGGGCACGGACAACAGGGACCGCCGTCAGGCCACGCGCAGGAAGGAGCGTGAACACAGGCGCCACCGCTCGGCGGCACAGACCGGATCGGGACCCGGGGCACAGACCGGATCGGGACCGGGCCCCCAGGCGGGTCCGGGATCGGCATCGCAGGCAGGACCGCAGGCGGGACCGGGACCGGGCGCGCAGGCCGGACCGCCGCCGTCCGGACAGTACCGGCAGGGCGACGCCGAACGGGTCCTGGCGCTGGTCGGGCAGGCCGTCCAGGCCTTCCACCACGGACGCTCCGGCCCCGCCCAACGCGTCGTCGGCCTCCTCGCCGCGGGCACCACCGGGTGGCGCACCACGGTCGACCGCGTCCTGTTCGCCGAACTCCAACAGGCCGTCTCCCAGGTGTGGCCCCGGGGCTGGCAACCCGCCGAACTGGTCCGCGGCGCGCGCCGCGAGACGGGTGAGGTGGGCTCCGCCCTGACCGCCGACCTCGTGGTGGCCCAGCACCGGAGCTACGCCGCCGCCCGCGTCGCACCGGAGTGGGCGGACCAGGTCCGCGCCCTGGGCGAACCCTGGTGGGACCGGGACGCCGACCACCCGCAGCTGTTCGCCGAACGCCACCGGCTACGGCGCGTCGCAGCCCTGGACACCGCACTGCGGGTCCTCACCTTCCTGTACGCCGTGCCCCCGCTCCAGGTGTTCTGCCCCCTCCCGGGCCGCGCCCGCACCTCTCCCACCGGCGCCACCACCCGCGCCGACCCCGCCAAACTCGCCCGCATCCGCGCCCTCCTGGCCAAGGCCGAGGCCACGGAGTTCCCCGAGGAGGCCGAGGCCCTCTCCGCCCGCGCCCAGGAGATGATGGCCCGGCACAGCATCGACCACGCCGCGCTCGCCGCCCAGGCGGGGACCACGGGGGACACCCGCGGCCGCCGCCTGCCGGTGGAGGCGCCCTACGAGCAGCACAAGGCCTCCCTGCTCTCCGTGGTCGCCGAGGCCAACCACTGCCGCTCGGTGTGGCACAAGGACCTGGGTATGTGCACCGTGATGGGCGCCGCCGGGGACGTGGACGCGGTCGAGCTCCTCTTCACCTCGCTGCTGCTCCAGGCCACCAGGGCCATGCGCCAGGCCGGGGTCACCCGCGACGCCTACGGCCGCTCCACCACCCGCTCGTTCCGCACCTCGTTCCTGGCGGCCTTCACCACGCGCGTGGGCGAACGGCTGGCGGAGGCCGCCGTCGCCGGACGCGGACAGGCTGTCGACGAGTACGCCGAGTCGGGCACCGACCTGGTGCCGGTCCTGGCCCGCAGGGAGCGCGAGGTGGAGGAGGCGTTCGCGAAGGCCTTCCCCGAACTCGTGGAGATGCCCGTCGCCAGCCCCTCCAACGCCGACGGGTGGTCGGCCGGGCGCGCGGCGGCCGACGCCGCCGACTTCGGCGTCCGCGACCCGCTGGACGGGTGACGCGCTGGACCGGGCGCCCTTGCCTGCGGGGGACCGGCTCCTGCGGGGACCGGCCCACCGAACCCCCTCTCGGAGTCACCCTCAAGGGCGAGAGTGACTCCGGGAGGCGGTTCACCAGCGGTACGGCACGGGCGGCGGGCCTGCCTCTACAGGCCCACACGGTCCAACTCGGCGAGAAACCGCCGCTTGCGCTTGTGCTCCCGGCGCAGCCCGGCCGCGAACTCCGCGGCGTCCTGCGGCCGCCCGAGCCGCCCGTAGAGTCCGTGGACCCTGCGGGCCAGCTCGGCCGCCCGCGGGTAGAGCGCAGTATCGGCCCGCGTGACCATTCGGGCGACCTGCGGCACGTACACACCGAGGGCGTCACCCGGATGGTCGTCCTCCCTCAGAGCCGCGATCCTCAACCACTGCCCGTCATCGCAGCCGTGTTCCGTGGCGGCCTCCCACGCCTGGTCCCCACTGCCCTCCCAGAGCAGCACCTCCACCAGAGAGCACGGGAAGTGCCGGGACCTGCGCCTGGCCGCCGACCGCCGCAGCACGGCCAGGGCCTGGTCGCGGACCTGGGGCCACTCCTTCTCGGTGCTGTCCTCGCGCAGGGCGCTGTAGCTCCCCACCTCGGGGGACTGCTCGAACGCCTCCCACCGAACCCGGCACAGGTCCTCCCACCTCTCCGCGGTGCGGTAGGCGCCCACGACGTGGTCCACGAGCCGCTCGTCGGGGCGGCCTTCCCGTGCGGCCAGCCCCCGCTCGGCCCACTCCAGGGCCTCGCGGTCGCGCCCGGCGGAGCGCAGGGCGTCGACGATCCCCGCGTAGTACACCCTGTCCCGGTCCTGGGAGTACACGCGTACGAGCAGGTCCACGTCACCACTGACCCGGGCGAACTCGGACATCAGGAAACGCGAACCCCAGTCGGCGGACGGACGGCTTGCCCTGATGCCGGCCAGCCTGACCCCGTAGTGCTCCAGCCCCACCTCACCAAGAACCCCGGCATAGGGCTCCAACAGGAGTTCGGGGACGCCTGAGCCGTTCAGCTGCCGGTCCAGGAGCCACTCCGCCAGCTCCACCGGATCCGGCTCGGCCCTCGCGCACGCCTCGACGTGGGCCTCCAGGACGTGGTCGGCGGCCTCTCCCACGTGACCGGCCGAGTCGTCGGTGAGGGGCATGTACTCCCCGAGCCGCCCGACCGCGTACCGGGAGAGCTCCTCGGCCTCGTCGTGCAGGCCGTCGTGCAGGAGCTTTTCCAGCTCACCGGCGACACCGGCCACCGTTGCCGCGTACTCCCCGGCTTCGCGGTACTCCACGAAATCGTCGATACGCAGCGCCTGGTCGACGAAGGCGCGCAGGGCAGACATGTTCACCACGCCTCCGGTGGCGGCGGCAGCCGAGGCCGCACGAACCTCCAACCTGCGACTGAGCGCCTCGTCGGTGTCGGCCGCCGCCACCAGCAGGTCGACCAGTTCGGCGTGGTCGAGCGACTCCAGGTACGCGCGGATGTCCGGCGGGGCCGCGGAGACGGGGACGGCCGTTCCGTGCTCCACAGCGGAGAGGTACACCAGTCCGAGCGCCACGCAGTGCTTGCAGAAGTTGCCCTCCTCCGCCCACGGGCAGTCGCACTCCCAGGACATCCCGGATCGGCGAGGCGTGAGTTCGACCCGGTAGGCGTGGGTCCCGGTGACCGTGCCGCGCACGGTCGTCCTGTCGGCGGACAGCCCCTCCACGGCGGGGACGTAGGAGGCCCCGCGGTCGTAGGACTTCCGCCCGGCCAGTTCGAGGAGTTCTTCACGGGTGAACGTACGCATTCGACCATTGAACAACGGACGCGATGCCCGGTCCGGCGAATCGCTTCGCTGTGGTCGTCGCCACCGGAGCCCCTTACCCCGAATCCGCGGGGAGCCCCCTTCCCTGCGGGGATCGGCCCACCGAACCCCCTCCCGGAGTCACCCGTCAGGGCGAAAGTGACTCCGGGAGGGGGTTCACCGGGGGTACGGCACGGGCGGCGGGCCTGCCTCTACAAGTCCACCCGGTCCAGCTCGGCGAGGAACCGCCGCTTGCGGGGACACCTGCCTGGAGTGGATCCGGTCCACGGTCACCCGCGACGACTCCCGGCTCGATTCCTGCTCGCCCGGGCGCAACCAGTCCTGTTTGTGAGGTTCGGGCCTCACAAACAAGAAGTGCTGCGGATTCCCGGCCCACCGCTGAGCCCGCACCAGCCGGTCCTCACCTCGGTACCCGGCGCGGAAAGGGACCCTGCGGCCGGACAGGACTCCTGCCCGCCCGTCCGGGGCCACCGGAGCCGGCTGGGGGTCTCTCACGTCACACGTCGCAGCTCCGACAGCGACGCTCGGCGCTCCGCGCCGTGTTGCCGTGCGTGGCCCGGGCCGGTGTCCCCTCGCTGATACGTCGCCACAGCTGGGGGTCGGGTTCGGGGATCCACCCCCACTGCGGTGCCCTGACCTCGCTGTCGTTCTGGTGCATGCAGCCCGGACGGTGGGCTACGCCCCGAGGTGAGACGAGGATGGCCCCACTGGGGAAGACGGAGCCCGCTGACACGGCACCTGCGTCTCCTGCCCGTGTGGCCTCGCCGTTCCGGCCGAGAGAGCAGGCGCAGCCGCCGCCGATGGGGAGTTCACAGAAATCGCAGCGTTCCATGGACCCCATCGTGCTCGTCCCCTGTGACCATCGGGCTCCGAGGAAACCCCTCCTGCCCAGGCCCGCCGTCGTGTTTCCAGGTCACGGGGCGGATGGCCGGAAGCGGCCACCTTCGAGACCGAGAAACCGGTCGAACGGGCGACCGGTTCCCGGACACCGGCACCGGCCGGGTCGGGGCGCGACGCGAGGCCTCAGTCCACGGGAACGCTCTGCGCGAGCACGCGTGCCCGCAGGAGCGGGACGGTCCTGACCATCACCGCCGACACCACCACGCAGTAGCCGCCCAGAGCGGCCAACTGCCCGGGGTAGGGGACACCCGCGTCGATGAGCAGACCCGCCGCGCCGGGGCCGGCGGCGGAGGCGAACACCATGACCGCCACGATCACCGACCGGATCGAACCCAGGTGCGCGGTGCCGTAGACCTCCGGCCACACCGCGCCGAACAGGCTCAGCGACAGGCCGTTGGTGACGCCGTACAGCGCCATGAAGGCGAAGGCGCCCCACTGGCCGGGCACCGCCGCCAGCACGAACAGCCCGAGGCCGAGCGGCAGCAGGTAGGCGGGGACCAGCCGCATCGCGCTGAACCGGTCCACCAACTGCCCTCCCACCAGGTTGAACACGACCGTGGTCACCGCGTACACGGTGAACGCGGTGGCGAACGCCGCGGGCGCCCACCCGCGCGACTCCACCAGGTACACCTGGTGGAAGAACACCGTGTTGCCGATCAGAGCGGGGGCCGCCATCGCAGCCGCGACCAGGTAGAAGTAGGGGTCCCGCAGCGTCTGGTGGCGTGTCCAGTTCCGTGCCCGCAGCCCCCGGCCCGCCTCGGCCGCCGGGGCGGGTTCGCGCTCGGCGCGCATGAGCGCCGTGACCGGCCAGGCGAGGACGAGCAGGAGCACCGCGGCCGACCACCACGTCCCCCGCCAGCCGATCAGGGCGACGAGCCAGACCACCGCCAGGGGGAGCAGCGCCTCCCCGGTGTTCAACCCCAGCGTCGCCACCGACGTGGCGCGTCCCCGTTCACGTCCGAACCACCGCCCCATGAGCGTGAACGAGGTGTGCGTCATCATCCCCTGCCCGAACAGGCGCAGCAGGAACAGCGCTCCGAAGAGCGCGAGGACGTGCGCCGACAGCGCCATCGCCGCCGCGCCCGCGGCCAGGAGCGCGAAGACGCCGAACACGACCCCCGCCGCGCCGAAGCGGTCGACCACCGAGCCGATCTGCGTCAGGGCCAGGGCGCTCGCCAGGGTCGCGAACATGAAGAGCGAGCCGAACTCCCCGTGGGAGAGCCCGTACTCCGCCCTGATGTCGCCGGCGAACAGCGAAACGAAGAAGGTCTGCCCGAAGGCGGACATGAGGAAGAGCGCGAAACCTCCGAGGAGCCAGCGCCGGTTCGAGTGCAGGAAACGCAGGTAGCCGGGCATGTCCACTCTTCGCTGGTCGTGTCCTGGCACGCCCCGGGCCGGTCGGTCTCCTCGCGCGCCGGGCCGCACGGGTACCCGGACGGGGCAGACGCGGTCGCGGCCGATCCTAGCCCCCCGCCCGCGGCCGCAGCGCGGCCCACTCCGCTCGCGGACCCGCCGGCCTCCCGCGCTCGGCTGAGGCCGGGCTTCGTCCAGGCCGGGTATTCGCTTTGGGGCCGTGCCTGATTCCTTAATCGGGTGGCCGCAAATCCCTTCTGCGGGGCGGGGATCCCTGCTGGGGGCCTCTTTTTTATGGAGGGGTCATGTCATGACATGTGCCAAAAGAAGGGTCATTCTTCGCGAAGGCATTTGAGGCATGGTGTGGCGAATGGTGGAGGCCATTTGTCGTCTTTTGTTCCTCTAAGTCACGGGTTTGAGCTGGTATCGAAGAGGGGAGCTCGAATATTTTCACGATTTCCTCATGGATGAGCCAGTGAAGATCGCGAATTCCAAAGGCCTCTCCCCGGAGCGGGAAAAACACGATTCCGCTGCCGTGACCTCGGGGTCTCTCCTAAAGTGATCATCGTTTCACGGGGCGCGGTTCTGAGGCCACCAGCGCCGGGCGGCTCGCGTAAACGACCAGCCAACCCTCCTTCCCCTCACCCGTCCCGTGAGATCCCCCGAGGACTCACGGGACGGGTACAACGACCAGCACGAGGAGAAACACCGCGGATGTCGATCGACTCAGCCCCCGAGGTACGGACCAGCGAGCAGCGCAGCCTGGCGACCGCGGCGGCGCGCAACCTCGCCACCACCACCAAGTCCGCGCCGCAGATGCAGGGCATCAGCTCCCGCTGGCTGCTCAAGATGCTCCTGTGGGTCCAGGCCGACGGCGGCGCCTACCGGGTCAACCGGCGACTCACCTACACCGTCGGCGACGGCCGGATCGACTTCGAGCAGACCGGATCCGAGGTCCGCGTCATCCCGGGCGAACTCGGTGAGCTCTCCCTGCTGCGCGGCTACGAGGACGTGGAGGTGCTGCAGGCGCTGGCCGGACGCTTCGTCCAGCGCGAGTTCGAGGCGGGAGAGGTGCTGGCCCAGGAGGGGACCCCGGCCGACCACCTCTACCTCCTGGCGCACGGCCGGGTGCACAAGACCACCAACGGCCACTACGGCGAGGTCAACCGGCTCGGGGTGCTGGCCGACGGCGACAAGTTCGGAGAGCGCTACCTCCTCGACACCGAACCGCTCTGGGACTTCACCATCAAGGCGGCGACCGCCGGTGTCCTGCTGCAGCTGCCCCGCCACGAGTTCATCTCCATCCTGGACGACTCGCCCAGCCTCCAGGCCCAGGTCCAGGAGTTCCTGTCCCTGCCCGAGCACCGGCAGAACAAGCACGGCGAGGCCGAGATCGCCCTGTCCTCCGGCCACGTCGGTGAGACCGAGCTGGCCGGCACCTTCGTGGACTACGAGCTCAAGCCCCGCGAGTACGAGCTGAGCGTCGCCCAGACGGTCCTGCGGGTGCACACCCGGGTCGCGGACCTCTACAACAAGCCGATGAACCAGACCGAGCAGCAGCTGCGGCTGACCATCGAGGCGCTGCGCGAGCGCCAGGAGTCCGAACTGGTCAACAACCGCGACTTCGGCCTGCTCCACAACGCCGACTTCAAGCAGCGCATCCAGACCCACGAGGGTCCGCCCACCCCGGACGACCTCGACGACCTGCTGAGCATGCGCCGCAACACCCAGTTCATGTTCGCCCACCCCCGCGCCATCGCCGCCTTCGGCAAGGAGTGCAACAAGCGCGGCCTGAACATGGGCACGGTCGACGTCAACGGCCACCACCTGCCCGCGTGGCGCGGCGTACCGCTCCTGCCCTGCGGGAAGATCCCCGTCTCCGACCACCAGACCTCGTCGATCATCGCCATCCGCACCGGCGAGGACAACGAGGGGGTCATCGGGCTGCACCAGACCGGGCTCCCCGACGAGGTCGAGCCCGGCCTCAACGCACGGTTCATGGGCATCGACGACAAGGCGATCATCTCCTACCTCGTCAGCACCTACTTCTCCGCCGCGGTGCTCGTCCCCGACGCCATCGGCATCCTGGAGAACGCCGAGGTCCGGCCCCGTGCCTGAGCGCCCGACACTGTCAGGGAAGGAGGACTGAGACGGTGTCACTGCTGACCCGGATGGCGGCCTCCACCGCCACCCACAAGACGGCGGACCTGGTGGACGCCCTTCTCCGCGATCCGAAACGCCCCGGCAGACCCGACCTGCTGGTACCCCCGGCGGTGCCGGCCCCGGACGGTTCCGCCACCACGCGGCTCCCCACCGGGCCCACCGGGCTCGGCGTCGCGGCGGCCACGATCCGGCTCCCCGCGCCGCCCGTCCGGGGACCGAGCGCGGTCCCCACCGGGGCCCCGGGCCGGGCCCACATCGGTGCGAGGACCCTGCCGCGGACACCCGGCGCGCCCGCCGGCCCCGGCAGCGCCGGTACGCCCGCGGGCAGGGGAGCGGCGAACACCGCCACCCGCCCGCAGGGCACCGGGCGCCCCCCGGCGGACGGCGCGGCGGCCGTACCCGTGCTGTACTGCCCGCCGGCCGTCCGCGACGACCCCGCCCTGGGCGACGAGGTCGACGACCGCCTCGTCGCATGGGCCGAGGAGGTCGGGGTCTACCCCGGCCAGCTCGACCGGGTCAGGGCGACCGGGTTCGGACGCCTCATCATGCTCGCCCACCCGGAGACGGACGACCCCGAACGGCTGCTGGCGGCGGCCAAGTGCGCGCTGGCCGAATGGTCCGTGGACGACCACTACGTCGACGGCGAGGCGGAGGAGGCACACCCGGAACTGCTCGGACAGCGACTGGCCATCGCCCACTCGGTGATCGACCAGGCCCACCTCCCGCTGAGCTACGCGCCCCAGCTGGAGGAGGTCGTCCAGAGCGATCCGGTGATGGTCGCCCTGCGCTCCAGCCTGGACAACCTCTCCCGCTACGCCTCCTCCGCCCAGGTGCGCAGGCTCCGCCACGAGCTCGCCACCATGTTCGTGGCCTACGGCCAGGAGGGTGTCTGGGCGGCCACGGGGCAGCGCCCGCCCGTCTGGGAGTTCCTCATGCACCGGCACGAGAACAGCTTCGTGCCCTGCATGGCGCTCATCGACTCGGTCGCCGGCTACGAACTCTCCGCGGAGGAGTTCTCCGACCCCAGGGTCCGCCGCGTGTTCACCATGGCCGGATCGGCGAGCGTGATCGTCAACGACCTGTACTCGATGGGCAAGGAGGACCCCTCCGACTTCAGCCTCCCCCGGCTGATCGCCACCGAGGACGGGTGCTCCGAGCGCGAGGCGATCGAGCGCACCGTGGTGATCCACGACGAGCTCATGCACACCTGTGAGGCGGAGGCCTCCGCCCTGGCCCTCGCCGGCTCACCCGAGCTGCGCCGCTTCCTGGCCGGGGTGTGGGCCTGGCTCGGCGGAAGCCGCGAATGGCACGCACGCACCGCCCGCTACCACGGTACGGGCACCACCTGAGCGACCCACGACCTCCCAGACGCCACCACCGCGGCCGGTGCACGCCCCTGGCCGGAAACCACCACAAGGAGTACACGCGATGACCACGACCATGCCCTCCCCGGACAACGTGCTGCGTACCGCCTACCAGAAGTCCGTGGCCGCGTACTGGAACGCGGAGAAGGACCCCGTCAACATCCGCCTGGGTGAGGTCGACGGCTTCTTCCACCACCACTACGGGCTCGGCGCATACGACCCGTCCGTCCTGGAGGGGCCCGAGACGACCCGCGATCAGCGCATCATCGAGGAGATGCACCGCCTGGAGACGGCCCAGGCGAACGTGCTCATCGACCACCTCGGCAACATCCGGCCCGAGGACCGCATCCAGGACACCGGCTCCGGCCGGGGCGGCACCAGCTTCATGGCCAACCAGCGTTTCGGCTGCCACGTGGACGGCGTGTCCATCTCCCAGCAGCAGGTCGACTTCGCCAACGCGCAGGCCCGCGACCGGGGCGTCGACGACAAGGTGCGCTTCCACTTCCGCAACATGCTGGACACCGGCTTCGAGACCGGGTCCATGCGCGCCACCTGGAACAACGAGTCGACCATGTACGTCGACCTGTTCGAGCTCTTCCGCGAGCACTCCCGCCTGCTCCAGTACGGTGGCCGCTACGTCACCATCACCGGCTGCTACAACGACGTGACCGGCGGCCGGTCCAAGGCGGTCAGCCGCATCGACGAGCACTACACGTGCAACATCCACCCCCGGAGCGCGTACTTCAAGGCGATGGCGGCCAACGGCCTCGTGCCCATCAGCGTCGTCGACCTCACCGAGGACACGATCCCGTACTGGGAGCTGCGCGCGCAGTCCTCGGTCGCCACCGGTGTCGAGGAGCCGTTCCTCACCGCCTACAAGGAGGGCAGCTTCCACTACCTCCTCATCGCCGCCGACAAGGTCTGACCCCCGGCCCCGGCACGCGGGCGCTCCCCGCCCCCGCGGTGGGCGCCCGCACCGCACCCCCGCCGCCCGGCCACGGCCCGGGCAGCGCGACCCCGGACACACCGGCGGGCCCGCGACACCGGGCCCGCCGACCCCGCCCCCTCCGTCGAACCGAAGGACCTACATGACCACGAGCCCCGCCACAGGCCACCCCGGTACCGCAGCCACAGCCCCGTCCGGAGACCGCGCGGACCACCTGATCATGCTCGAACTGGTCGACGAGGCGGGAACCACCATCGGCACGGCCGAGAAGCTCTCCGCGCACCTGGCCCCAGGGCGGCTCCACCGGGCCTTCTCGGTCTTCCTCCTCGACGGCCGGGGCCGCCTCCTGCTCCAACGCCGGGCCCTGGGCAAGTACCACTCGCCCGGCGTGTGGTCGAACACCTGCTGCGGCCACCCCTACCCCGGGGAGCCGCCGTTCGCGGCCGCCGCCCGCCGCGTCGGCGAGGAGCTGGGTATGGCGCCCGCGCTGATGCGCGAAGCCGGCACCGTGCGCTACCACCACCCCGACCCCGACTCCGGGTTGGTCGAGCAGGAGTACAACCACCTGTTCGTGGGCCTGGTCGACGACGGCCCGCGCCCCGACCCGGACGAGATCGCCGAGACCGCCTTCGTCTACCCGGAGGAGCTGGCGCGGGCCCTGGACGAGGACCGCTTCTCGGTGTGGTTCACGACGGTTCTCGACGCGGTCCGGCCGGGACTGCGCGAACTGGCGCCCTCCTCCGGCTGGTAGCCGGCCGGGGCCGGGGCCCTTCCGGGTGCGCGTGTCCTTCGGGGGGCGTCGGCGGGCCGGAGGATGAGTCCGGACCGCGCCCGCCGACGGACCCGAAGGCGCCCGGAACGCGCTCAGCCCGCCTTCGCGGTCAGCCCGGTCAGGAACTCCTGCGTCTCGGGGTCCGTCGAGTACAGGAGAGTGCCCCGCATCCCTCGTGTGAGCAGCACCTTGTAGGTGTTGCGGATGAGGGCCTCGGCCTCGGTGTCGGTCGCTTTCTTCCCCATGGCGGGATCCCTGTTGGCCTGACGGTCGATGACCAGGTGACCGTCCCGGACGAGCAGGTCCGGCCCCAGGATCACACCGGACCAGTCGTACTCGAACCCCTGCGCCGTGTACACGCACCCCACCTGGTCGAACCCGCCCTCCTCGGTCGCCCACAGGGAGCTCGGCGGCACGCCAGGCAACCAGCGCTCCAGGCGGCTGTTCCACGGGCGTTCCCAGTCACCGATGCGGACGTCGTTCTCCAGGGGCCGGTCCTTCTCGGCCCTGCTCCACGGCCAGCAGTACCCGGCGCTCATCCGCGCGGTGTAGCCCTGTTCCAGGGTGGGGCGCAGAACCCCGTCCATCTCAGCCGGGGAGGGCACCGTGCGGAGGACGAAGTTCTCGTCCCCCTCCCAGCGAACCGGGCCGCCCGGGACCAGCCCGAGGAGGCGGAGCACCCACTGTTCGTAGAGGGCGCTGCCACCGCACCGGAACTGTCCGGACAGGTCGATCTGGTGGACCTCGAAGTCCTTGGCCTTCGCATGCTGGCGGATCGTCTCCACGGTGCCCATCTCACCGGGCCGCACGACCTGGTGCTCGTCCAGGAGGAAGACGGGCACCCTGGCCGCTGAGAGCAACTCGTCCACCTGTGACCTACCGGTGCGCAGCGTGGCCTTCGTGTACCTGTTGGCCGAGGTCTCGCGGATGCGGTGCGACTCGTCGCAGATCAGCACCTCGAACTGGTTCTTCGAGGCCTCCATGAAGCTGTTGAAGTACTTGAACAGCTCCTGCACCCGCGGGCTGCGCTTGCCCGCCACCTTGCGCATGGTCGTGGTGAAGGCCTTCGAGCCGGTCGCGTGCATGGTGCTGATGCCCTTGCGGGAGAGCTCGCCGAGCAGGGACAGGGCGATGACGCTCTTGCCGCTTCCCGGACCGCCGCTGATGATGACGGCGGTCTTGCGGTCTTCCTCGTGGGCCCGCTCCACCGCGTGCATGACCGTGCGGAACGCGATGTGCTGCTCGTCCAGCAGGGTGAACTGCGTCCGCTCCTTGACCTCGGCGGCGGCGACCTTCATCAACTGGCGGCTGGGCCGGATCTTCCCGCCCAGGAGGCGGTCCGCGGCCTCCGCGCCGGGAAGCGGCGCGAGCCTGCTGCGGAGGAAGTCGAGGAACTCACCGCGCCGTTGGGCGGTGAAGAGCCGGCCGTTGCCGTCCTGCGGGAGGTCGAAGAGGTCGCGAACGGCCGGGTCGTAGGCGTTGTGCAGGTAGGCGGCGCCGCGGACCTGCTTCTCGGGGTCGGTGACCGAGGAGACGAAGTCGCCGATGTAGGAGCAGTAGTCGCGCACCTGCAGGACGGGGTGGAGCTTGGGGCCGCCGGGCTGGTGGGGGACCAGCACCATGGTCGGGTCCTCCTCCCACGACTCTGCCTCGCTCCACTGCTTGAGCTCCACGACCACGTAACTGTGGTCGTCCGTCTCGGGGTGGTGGCCGGCGAGCACCACGTCCACGCGCTTGTCGGACAGCGGCAGGCGGTACTCCATCAGCACCTCGACCTCGCCCAGCCCGGCGTCGACCAGATCGTTGGCGAGTGCGGGCAGGCTGCGGTTCCAGGAACGGACCTCGGCGGGGCTGGGGGAACGCCCGGTCGCGTACCGCAGGTGCTCGGCGAGAAGCTCGCCGAGCTCCTCCTCGAGGGGCGAGAAACGGGACAGGGACGCGGCGGATCGGCGGAAAGCCGTCAAAGCACACTCCAGAGCAGCACGAAGGAGGACTCGTGCGGGTGGAGGCGTGTCCTACGGGGCAGGAAGCCTGTCGGGCCGCGAGAAGTACCGACCCAGGCTAGCGACGTCCAGCCAGGAGGAACCAGCCTTCACGGAACACGAGGGGGAGTCCCGGCGGACAGGCGCGGGATGTCACAAGTGCTTTGTACCATAAGTGGCCTTGGCGGCTTATGCGGCCAAGAATTCCCCTCATGCTGTTCTCCTGGCACGCAGAAAGCTGCCAGGGACACACTTCGTGGAGGTGATCGCTGTTACCACTGCCTTCGTCTACGTCGGCGCCGACGGGAAGCACAACCTGGATATCGGCATCGACCTCTCAGTCTGGGGATGGAAGGCATCCACGGCTGAGACCCCCCAGAACCAGGCGGTCCTCGGTTCCCTCAAAGAAGGCGACCGGCTCGTCCTCGGTCATCTGGGACTGGGGAGGATCTCACCGGAGGAGGCGCAGACCAGGACGGTGTCCGAGCTGGTGGTGGCCCGTCTGACCGGCTCCCCCTACCAGGACACGTCCCCGGTGTGGCCCGACGACGACTACCCGTACCGGGTCCCCCTCGAGGTTCTCGAGATCAGGGAGGACGTCACCAGGGACGAGATCGGCGCCGAGTCCATCGAGGCACTGCGCCAGTCGGCCAGCACCCAGGGCTCCCCGCGTCTGCCCGAAGGCCAGGGGTCCGAGTTGGAGGCCTTCCTGGAGCAGGAGATCGAGAAGTACAAGGAGGAGCTCTCCGACCCGGAGGATCCGGCCGACAGCACGAACCTCGAGCTGCCCCCGGTCCTGGACCTCCCCGCCTTTGTCCTCGCTCGCGCGGAACAGAAGAAGCTGCGCAAGGCCAAACTCAAGGGCAGGCCCCAGGTCCACTGCGACCTGTGCCAACTGCTTCTCCCGGCCCGGCTGGTCCACACCGCGCACGTCAAGAAGCGCAGCAAGAGCTCCTACCAGGAGCGGGGCGACCTCGACAACCTGATGCTGGCCTGTGTCCTCGGGTGCGACTCCCTGTTCGAGCACGGTTACGTCTACGTGGCCGCTGACGGGTCCATCCACCCCTCGGCTCGGGTGAGGGCCGCCCCGGGGCTCGGTGCCGCAGTGGAGCGTGTCGGCCGGACGTGCTCCTCCCACAACGACGCCAGCGCCGACTACTTCGCCTGGCACCGCCACCACATCGCGAACATGGATGAGAGCTGATGCCGGAAACCTCCCCCGATCCCCTGAGGTTCGTGCACTCCGGCCGAGTCGGCGACACGGCCCAGCACCTCGAGATGCCCGGGTTCATCGACCAGTGCCGAGGTCGCTACCGTGCCGCGGGTTTCGGAGAGCCGGAGAAGTCCGAGGTCGACAGCTGGCGCAACAGCTGGCCCCCGCTCCTGCGGGCACTGGTTCGCGCAGGACTCGAAGATCTGTGGATCTATCTGGAGTTCGGCACGCCCGAGGGGAACAGCCGCTTCGACGCCCTCCTGCTTGGAAGTACCGACACCGGTGAACTCGCAGCCGTCGTGGTCGAGCTCAAGCAGTGGACACAGGCCACGGTGCTCTCGCACGACCGCGTTCATGTGAGACAGGGCGGTATGGTCCGAACCCATCCCGTGGCACAAGTGGCTGGTTACACAGCCTTCCTCCGCCACTGGTTTTCTTCTTCCGAATTGTCACTCGATGTGCGAGGGCTGGTCTTTCTGCACAACGCCGACGAGAAGGATGTCGCCCCGCTCAGAGGGCTCTCTCCAACCGGCTACGGATGCCCCGTGCTCAGTCGTGAGTTGGTGTCCGGTACCTCGGACGGAGAAGCCCTGCGCGAGATTTTCCGCTGCTCCGACGTCCGTGCTGTGAGCGAATCACAACTCAGGGCATTCGAGACTTCGTCTTGGCGGCCGAACCGTGAGTTGCTCTCCCTGGTCGCGGATGCCATCCGGCGCAATCCGTCGTTCGTCCTGATCGGCGACCAACAGGACGCCTTCCTGCAGATCAAGGCGAAGGTCGATGACGCACTGGCCAGCGGACGCCAGAGCGTCATCCTGGTCAGCGGAGGCCCGGGAAGCGGTAAAACCGCGCTGGCCATGCGTCTTCTGGGCACCTACATGGGTGAGACGGAGGAGGGCGCCCGATACGGGACGCCTTCGGGGACGCTCCGGCGCAACGTCCGACTGGCCGCAGGAGTGCCCGGTTCGTCCAGGCTCTTCGACCTGCCCAGGGGGGTGCTCAAGGGAGCGACCCTGGTGATCCTCGACGAGGCACACCGACTTCGCCGTTCCAGCGGCGACTTCGGTACCTATGTTCGGAAGAACCTGGCGAACGTCCCCGTCGTGGTGGTCTTCCTGGACGAGCGCCAGAGAATCCGGCCGACCGAGGGGCTCGGGGCATGGGAGGTGCACAGGCTGGGAGAGGACTCGCGAATCGACGTGGTCTCCCACGAACTGCGGGGGAGTTTCCGCTGCAACGGGTCGCGTGCGTTCAGCGCCTGGGTCGACGCCCTCCTCTACGACCAGCCCTACGCGTGGTCCGCGCCCGACTACGACCTCGGTGTAGTGCACAACCCCTCCGAGATGGAGAGGTGGCTCGAAGAGTGCCTTCGCCAAGAGCGCAGGGCCCGGATCAGCGCCGGTTTCTGCTGGAGTTGGGAGACGGTCGAGGAGGGGCAGCGTTTTCCGGGTGTGCGTATCGAGTGGCAGGACCCCCACACGGGGGGCGTACACCTGTGGCGGAGGCCATGGAACCTGCACGATGAGGTGTTCGGAGAGGAGGGGGAAGTCGTCGCTCCCCACAACCAACTCTGGGCCACGCAAGCGGGTGGTGAGCACCAGATCGGCTGCGTCTACACCGCCCAGGGGCTCGAGTACGACGACGCCGGAGTCATCTTCGGCCCTGACCTGGTGCGGCGCGGGGATCGGTGGGAGGCCCGTCCCGAGGAGAGTCGCGACGGAGCGATGCGGGGAGTCGATGCAAAGGAGTACCTCGACCTGGCCCGGAACACCTACCGCGTGCTGATGACCCGGGGGATGGGCTCGTGCCGTCTGTACTCCACGGACGGGGAGACCCAGCGGTTCCTGACCTCACTCATTCCGCAAACCGTGGACTGACGTGCTGAACCCGGTGGGCGGGCCCGCCTGCCCGCCCACCGGGCCGTACCTGTGGAGAACCGCGGACGGAAGCCGACCTCTCTGCCACCACTGATGGGATGGAACTCGAACCTCGGCATACTGACTCGCTTGTCGGGTCCGCGGAGACGCGGATGGTTGTTCTCCCTGCGCGCGGAGTTCCGTTCACGTCCGTCTCCCGACCCGTCGTGGAGCAGGCCCGGGCCGGGCCGAAAAGCAGGAACATCGGCTCACGCCTGTGTGCCCTGGGGCGGGGACGGGTACAGGGAGAGCTTCTACGTCGGGCACCGCGACGGGGTCGACGACGGGGGAGGCCGCGTCGTCATCTCGTGGACCGCGGCCGCCGCCATGCGCTCCCGGTGCGGCGGTCCTGTCCTGGGCGGCCCGGACAGCACCCCGGCTGTCCGACACGGAACCGGATGGCTCCCGACTCTGCGTGGTCCTTCGGGTCTTCATGGGCTCAGGGTGTTCCTGCCCTTCGAATGACCGAAGCCCGCGACCTTGACGCTTCGCAAAACCCTTCATCGGTGATCCGCGATGCCGTGGGTGGCCGAAGTTCTAGGCGGAGGCCGTGTCGTCAATCCGGGCTGCGACCTTCTCGCGCAGGCGCTCGGCCCGGGGGTCGGTGAAACCCTCCAGGGCCTCCAAAGCCTCGAACCAGTGCCCTTGGGCCGCATCCGGGTCACCGTTCCGGGACACCACGCCGGCCAGCCGGTCGAGGCTGACCGCCAGGTTCCACCGGGACTGGTTCCTCCGATAGCCGCTGGCTGCCTGACGGTAGAACTGCGCCGCCTCCTCAAGACGGTTGAGGGACTCATAGACCTCACCCACGCCCTCGAAGGACTCGGACTCGCGAACGTGGTCGCCGATCGAGCGGTGCAGGCTCGCAGCCTCGTGGAAGTTGGTCAGGGCCTCCTCCGGTTGTCGGAGCAGCGCGTGGATCCGGCCGAGTTCCAGGAGCGCGAACCCCTCCCGGACGGTGTGGTCGAGATCCTGTGCGATCTCCAGAGCCCGCCGGGTCAGGGCCAGGGACCGGTCGGCCTGGTCCATTTCGCGCAGGGCCGCGCTCAGGGACGTCAGGCAGGCGAACTCGCTCATGCGGTTGCCGGTCTCCCGGTGAATTTCCAGAGCCTGCTCGGCCAGGAGCACCGCATCCTCACGCAGTCCCAGGTCCAGGAGGCAGCGGACCAGGTTTCCCTGAGCGATTCCCTCCCACAACCGGTCGCCGAGGTCCCGGGCGGCTGCGTTGGAGCGTTCGAGATGGTCACGTGCCTCGTCGAGCCGGTGGCCGCGCAGATGGGCCAGGCCGAGGGCGTTCAGGGACATGACCACCCCGGGCTCGTCTACCAGCTCCCGCCGCAGTTCGAGGGCGCGGGTGTGGTGCTCGATCCCCTCGACGGGCCGGTTGGAGTGCAGGTGGGCGCCGACGAGCGTGTCCAGGGAGCGCCGGGCGCGACGTACGGGCAGATTCGCGAGGGCGGCTGCGGCACCGACGTCGAAATCCCGTCCGGGGTGCAGGCCCAGGAGGCGGAACAGGCGTGCGGCGTCCTGGGGCAGGACCCGGTAGGACCAGGCGAACACGGAGCGCACCGTGTCGGCCTCCTCCTCGTCACCGGTGGCCAACGCGTTCCACAGCCCGGACTCGTCGCGCAGGTCCTGGATGAGGTCGGCGAGCGGCATGTGCGGACGGCTGGCCGCGCGCTCGGCGGCGATGCGCAGGGCCAACGGGAGCTGCCCGCACAGGCGGGCGAGTTCGGCGACCTCGCCCGGGTCGTCCTGGGGGCGGTGGTGGACGGTCACCTACTCCAGGAGTTCCACCGCCTCGGCGGGGTCGAGGGTACGCACGGTGAGGCGCTGTGCCCCGTCCCTGGCGACCAGGCCGGACAGCCGGTCCCTGCTGGTGATGACGACCGCGCAGTCGGCGGACCCCGGTAGCAGTGGACGGACCTGAGCGGCGGTTGCGGCGTTGTCCAGCAGGATCAGAACGCGCTTACGCGCCAGGAAGGACCGGTAGAGGGCGGCTCGGCTGTCGGTGTCGGGGGGAATCGATCCGGCGGAGACACCGAACGCCCGCAGGAACCGCTCCAGCACCTGCTCCGGGGCCGCAGGCAGGCCGGGGCCGTAGCCCTGGAGGTCGACGTAGAGCTGACCGTCGGGGAAGTGGTCGTGGACCCGGTGCGCCCAGCGCAGCGCGAGCGCGGTCTTGCCCACCCTGGCCGTACCGACGACGACGTGGATCGCGGCCTCGAAGGGCCCGTCCGCATCCTGCCCGGTACTCGGCAGGCGGCTGCTGAGCACCTCGAGTTCCCCGGTACGGTTCACGAACCCGCGTACGTCACCGGAAAGCTGTCTGGGCACAGGGGTGCTGAAACGCTCCGAACGGTCCGAGTGGAAGTGCACCCCGCCGCGGACGTCCCTCGCCTGCACCGCACGGCCGGAGACATCGGACATGCGGGACCGCGTGTCCGCCGACGGGTTCTCCTCGGGTTCCTCACCGTGCCGGGGTGCGCGGCTATCGGGCACGGGTGGCTTCCGACTCGGACACTTCGCGGACGAAGTAGTCCTCCAGAACCTCGGCCCGCTGGTGCAGCGCAGCGATCTCGGGCCGGCACCCTTCGATAACGGCGGGGTCGGTGAACCTGACCGCGCCTTCGGCCACGCCCTCTGCGTCGTAGAGAATCTTGTAGGTCACCTCGTCTCCGAGGACGACGATCTCCGGAACGGGACGCTCCCGTTCGAAGGCCGCGAGCGGGTCAGGGGAGATGACTCGGATGTCCTCACCGCACTGGGCACGGACCCGCAGCGAGTGCAACTCCCACAGCAGGTAGGTCGGAAAGGGTTGCTCCACGACCCGGACCCGTCGAACCGAGCACCCTGCCTGGGCGAGGCGGTCGAACTGCTCGCGCAGGGCGGGACGCCTGGCCTCCAGGAGGCGGAGGGACTCCTCGGGCCGGCCTTGGAGGAAGGCTATCCAGCTGTCACTCTCCGGCTGGTGGAACACCTGCTGCCGTTCGAGCTTCCAGACGGGGGAGTCGCGCACCGACCAGAACCGTGCGCTGAAGTCCTGCCGGTAAGAGGCCGCGTCCAGCCGTTCACCAGGGAGCCGAGCCATGCTCTCAAGCATCGGGGATGTCCGCCTTGGCCGCCACCAACGTGTTGCGGGGCAGGACCACGAGTCGTTCGTCCCGTGCGATGGCCGCGCCTTGGGGAAGCCGGTGTTCGTAGACCTCCGTCAGGTCGCGGCCGATCACCGCGATGTCGCCATTGTCAAGTTCCCAGATATCTGGGCAGCCGTCGACGTTGTCGGTGTTGCCCAGATTGGCGGGAGAAATGCCCAGACGACGTTTCATTATCGCTGTGGGGTCGGCTTCCCAAGGGCGTGGCATGGATTTTCCTTCCACGTACTCCGATAGGGCAGTGAGTGCGTCTATGGGAAGAATAACACGAGGCGGTCATGGTTCGGAGGCAGTCTTGTGTGTCGGAGGGGTACGGTCCGGTTCCCCTTGGCGGTAGGTCTTGTGGGCGGCGACGGGCAGTCGGCAACCCGAGGGAAATGGCAGCTCGCGGGGTTTGCGAGGTACGATGAAGGGGTTGCATTCGGACCGTTTGCCAAGGAAATCCTGACCGTACTCAGAAGGGAAAAATCGCCTGAGTCCTACGCTGGATCCGGCGGGGCGAGCGGGTGTTCGGCGTTGTGGTCGCAAGGGACGAAAGTCTCTTTCTTGTGGCAGTTTTCGGTCGTGTGAAAGAGCGGACTTTTCTTCACCCCCGCCACTGGCGTCGCTGCGCCATCACACTCCCACCAACCGAGGAGTACGGTCCCTGCCGAGCGGATCTGGCTGGATGTCCCCTACGAGGAGAAGGACCTGGCAGAGGCGGAAGCGGCGAGGTGGGACCCCCGGGCGCGTCGCTGGTCCGCACCCCGGCCCGGTCTCGCCGGGCTGGGGCGCTGGGTGGCCCGTCCCGACCTCCCCGAGCTACTGCCGGGCGAGGACCGTTCGCTGGGTGCGGGGTTGTTCGTGGACCTGGGGCGCCTCGAAGCTTTCGGACAGCGTCCCCAGGGACGATCAGCTCCCGGTCTGCTTGGACGGGCGCCCGCGGTGCGGGGGAGGCGGCGCACCTTCCGGGCCCTGACAGCGCAGGAGCACCGCACGCACCCGCTCGCGGCCGGAGAGGCGGAGGGACGTGGTCAGTAGACCCGGGTGACCTCGCGGACCTCGGCGGAGACCAGGTACTCGTCGGGGTCCAGGGCCATCGCCTTGCGCTCGGGGGATTCCCAGTACCGGCGGTTGCGTTGGGCGAAGCTCTCGGGGCCCTCGTAGGAGATCTCCCAGAGGAAGTGGTTGCGCTCCCGGTCGACCCAGGCGCCGCCCAGGGAGAAGCCGAACTCCAGGCGCAGGGGCACGATCTCCTCCCTCCAGCGCCGGACCCACTCGTCGAGCAGGCCCTCTCGGATCGTGTAGGTGCGTACCTGGGTGGTGGCGGCCATGGTGCTGCCTTTCCGGGTGATCGGTGCGGAAACGGTCGTCCGTGCTGTCCTGGCCACGGGCGGAAGAGACGGTCCGTCGCGCGCGACGGGCTGTGTGCTCTCCCAGTGTTCCCGAGGGGAGCCGGGCGACGCTTCGGGAGCGCGAGGACGGGGGCTGAGGGCGCGGGCCAAGGACAGCCGGCACGGGCGGTGGTGAGGAAGGCGGCCCCACTCGGCGGCGGTGAAGGAGAGGCGGCCCTTGGCCGGGTTCCCGGGGATCCGGGTGGCCTCGCTCCACGGCTTGAGTTCGACCACGACGAAGCTGTCCCCTCCGGAGCCCGGCATGGTCCCGCGGTTGGGGTCGTGGCAGGTGAGCGCACTTCGGGACCAAGGGCACCTGGTCGCGTACCGCCGGACCCCTATGCTGGGTGGGCAGTCGAGCAGGCACAGAACTGGACAGGGAGCCGCTGGATGGCCGACCGATGGTGGGGCAAGCCCTCGGAGTTCCCCTGGGAGCAGTCCGCGCTGGAGCACGTACGGGAGCACTTTCCCGACCGTGAGCCCTACCGCGCCTGGCAGGGGTTCACCTTCACCTCCCGCAACCACCGCATCCGCGAGTGCGACCTGTTCGCCGTGACCCCCACGGGTGCCTTCCTCATCGAGATCAAGAGCCACCCCGGGCGGGCCGCCAACCGGGGCGGTGACTGGACCTTCGACCACGGCCGCCGCCGGACCGTGACCAACCCGCTGCACCTGACCGATCAGAAGGCCAAGGAACTCAAGGGCCGTCTCATCGAGGCCGCGGACCGGCTTGAACTGCGCAACATCAAAGTCCCCTTCATCAAGGCCGCGGTCTTCCTCTCGGCGGAGGACCTCGTCTGCGCCTTCGACGAGATCCAGCGCGTGGAGGTCTACGGCCGCGAGGGGATCGAGGACCAGACCACCCTGCCGGGGATCTGGAGCGGGCTGGTCAGCCGTCCGCACAGCACGGTCAACCCGGGCTTCCTGAAGAACGTCACCCGCCTCATGCAGGAGATCGGCGCCCAGCCGATGGACCGCGAGCTCTCGCTGGGGACCTACACCCTGGAGAAGCGCTCCTCGGAGAGCGGCCCGACCTGGACCGACTACAGGGCCAGGCACCCTCAGCTGGGCAGCGACCGCACCCGTGTGCGGGTCTACCACTACGGTGACGCCCCGGGGGAGGACGAGCGCAAGTCCGTCGAGCGCGCCGCCAAGCGCGAGTACATGTCGTTGGAGGGCATCTCCCACGAGGGCATCGTCAAGGCCGAGTACTTCGATGTCCTGGACAACCTCGGGCCGGCGATCGCCTTCCGCCACCCCTCCTCCTGGCAGCGGCTCGACCACTTCATGGCCGAGCGCGGTGCGGACCTGGACATCGACACGCGGTTGGAGATGGTGCGCCAACTCGCCGATGCGGTCAACCACGCCCACCGCAACCGCCTCTTCCACCGCGCGCTGGCGGCCCGCAGCGTGTGGGTGGAGATGGACGGTGCCTACCCCCGGCTGCGTATCGCCGACTGGCAGGTCGCCTCCCGCGAGAACATCCGGCTGCGCAGCAGCGGCGGGCACACCGCCCATGCCCCCGGGCGGGGATCGGCGACCGAACACCTCGGTGAGGCGCTCGGAGAGCGCGTTCTGGCCGCGCACGTGGAGGCCGCGGCCCAGGCATACCTGGCCCCCGAGTTCCCCGACTACGGGGGCAGGGCAGCCACCCAGGACATCTTCGGCCTCGGCGCCCTGACCTACCTCGTCTTCACGGGCAGGGCCCCGGGCCGCGACCGCCGCGAGATGAGCCAGCAGATCCACGACTACGGCTGCCTCACCCCGGCGGCGGTCAGCGACGACGTCACCCCCCAGATGGACACCCTCGTCCGGGACGCCACCCACCGGCTCCCCGGTGACCGGATGCCCACGGTGCAGGCGTTCCTGCGCATGCTCGACGAGGTCGAGGAGTTCCTGACCCTTCCCGAGGTCAAGACCGACCCCCTCACGGCCAGACGCGGCGACGAGATCGAGCAGGGGTGGAAGGTCCAGGAGGTCCTCGGCAAGGGCGCCACCTCCCGGGCGCTCCTCATGCGGGGGCCGCGGGACGAGGAGGTCGTCTACAAGGTCGCCCTGGACACCGACACGGCCGCCACCTCCCTGCGCGGTGAGGCGGAGACCCTCCAGGCCGTGGGTTCGAGCACGCGGATCGTGGCGCTGGCCCCCATGGGCCCGGAGCGGGACACCGGTGTGCGCAGGATCGGCGAGCGCACGGTCCTGCCACTGGAGCGCGCGGGCGAGAGCACCCTCGCCGACTACCTGTCCAGGCAGGGAGCCCTCGCCACCGGCGAACTGCTCCGTTTCGGACAGCACCTGTTCGACGCGGTGGAGCACCTGGAGGACAAGGAGGTCCTGCACCGCGACATCAAACCCGCCAACCTCGGCGTGCGCGAGATGCGCAAGCAGGGCCGGGCGCTGGTGCTCTTCGACTTCTCCCTGTCGAAGGCCTCGACACGCAACACCCGCGCCGGAACCCGCGGCTACCTCGACCCCTTCCTCGGTGAGGACCGCCCCTACGACGGGCAAGCCGAACGCTACGCGCTGGCCGTGACCCTGCACGAGATGGCCACCGGCGACCTTCCAGTGTGGGACGAGGACGGGCTCGACCCCGAGTTCCTGGCGGCCGACGTCGAACTGCCCGCGCTGGCGGAGGACGCCTTCCCGGAGCAGAACCGCACCGCTCTGGCCACTTTCTTCCACCGCGCGCTGCACCGCCGTCCGGAGAGGCGCTTCGGCGGCCTGGACGAGATGCGCCGCGCGTGGGAGGCCCTCTTCCACGCCGGCGCCGCCACCGAGGCGGTGGTGGAGGACGAGGAGACCCGCAGGCGCAACGCCGAGAACGCGAGCCTGGACACGGCGCTGCACCTGGCCGGACTGACACCCCTGGCCCTGGACACCGCCACCCGCGTACTGGGCTGCCACACGGTCGGTGAGCTGCTCACCCGGCCCGTCGCGGAGCTGCGCCGCCTGCGCGGGGTCTCCTACACCACCCGCAACGAACTGGTGAAGGCGGTGACCGACTGGCGCAAGCGTCTGGACGCCGCCGAGTACGCGGTCTCCGTGCGCGCCAAGCTCGCACGTGACGCGGGCGAGGAGGAGAAGCGCGCGGCCACCCTGGACCAGGTGATCCGCCAGTTCATCCCCGCGACCACCGACGCCAACAGCGAGTGGGTGCGGGTGGTGCGCGAACTGGTCGGTATCCCCGAGAACTCCGCCGCGCGCACGGGTGGGTGGCCCACGCACCGCGAGGTCGCCGCGAGCCTGGGACTGTCGCAGCCGCTGGTGGACCAGGCACTGGCACGGGCCTTCGCCTACTGGTCCAAGAGCGCTTCGCTCCTGGGCCCGGTCCGTGACGACGTCGTGGAGATCCTGTCCCGCAACGGCCGGGTCCGCGAGGTTGGCCAGATCGCGGCGGAGCTGTTGAACCTTCGGGGCACCAGCCTGGACGGGGACGCGCGCCGCGCCTACGCCCTGGCCGCGGTGCGGGTGGCCGTCGAGTGCGAGGAGCGCAGGAACACCGAGCCCCGCTTCCTCGTCCGCCGCTACGCCAGGTCGGTGCTGGCCGCCCAGATCGTCGACGGCGATCCGCTGGTGCCGGTGGAGGACGACCTGTTCGACCACGCGGCGCAGCTCGGCTGCAGGGCCGACGAGCTGGTGGACCTGGGCCCGCGCGACCCGCTGCCCACCCCCGCCGCCGTGCGTGAGGCGCTGCGCGGGGTCCAGGCCCCCTTGGGCATGGACCCGTTCACCGACACCGGCCTGGTGCAGCTGGCCTCGGCGGCCTCCCGCAACGCCGAGTTCACCCCCCGGTTGGAACTCTACCCGGCGGACCTGGACCTGGAGCGCGCACTGCAGATCACGCAGGCCGTCGGCTACCTGGGCGAGCCGGGTATCACCCCCAAGCAGGTCCGCGACCGGGTGCGGGCGCGCTTCCCCGCGCTGCCCAGCCCGAGCGACGACCAGCTGTGGAAGCTGCTCGTCAGCAAGCACAGGAAGCTTCAGCGGCGCGAGGCCGAGGGCACCTGGTTCTGGTACCTGGAACCGGAACTCACCACGATCCGCCCCTCCACCCACACCGGTCACCACCACCGTCCCGGGCAGGTCGACACCGCCTCCGCGCAGGCATGGACCCGCCTGGAGTCGGCTGTCGAGCGGGGCGGCTACCGCGCGGTCAAGGCGTGGATGACCGATACCGAACGCAGCGCCGAAGCGCTGGGGCGCACCCCCGGTGTGGTGCCCTTCGACGTCTCCGCCGCGTTCGTGGCGGTCGTGGACGAGCTGATCGACGCCTCGGGCGGGCGCCCCTCCTGGGAGGTCGTGCTCGAGGCCGACAACAGCCGCCCGGTCTACTTCGACCGGATGCTGGGCGAGGTGTTCCGGCGTCTGGGCGAGCGGGTGCGCGCCGCGGGCGCGCAGGCTCCCGGAGGCGACGGCGTGGTGCTGCTGTACCGGGCCACGCCCCTGGCCCGCTACGCGCCCGGCCGCGCACTGCTGAGCACGCTGGCGCAGGAGGCGCGCGAGTCGGGCACCGGTCCGCGCGGGCTGTGGCTGCTGTGCCCCATGCGCGGCCCGCAGAGCGCGGCGACCCTTGACGGCCACCCTGCGGGGATCATCGCCGATGCCGAGCAGGTCCTGCTCCCGCGCGGCTTCGCCGCCCCCGAGGCGGCGCTGGCCTCCTGACATTCTCGGACAGGGGGACCCGGTCGGGCGACAACCTGGCCGGGTTCCTTCTCTGTCCATATCTGCATATATAAGATCTCAATGCCTTCATTGTCCGAATTGGAAATTTGTGCGGGCTACTCGAAACTATGTGCGCTGAATGTTTGGTGGGGGTAGCATAGTCGGCATTCCTCGCTTTTCCTTCTCCTCTTCTGCTGTGCGCGAGTTGTCGTGCGTGCTCGGCCATCTCATCCTGCGAAGGTGTACATGCGGATCAAGACCGTTCGAGTCGAGAACTTTCGGCGTCTTCGCCAAGTCAAGATCGACCTGGATGAGAGCGCGACCGTGTGTGTGGGGGCGAACAACAGCGGCAAGACCTCGATCACGCACATCTTCCGTTCGTTCTTCGTGGAGAAGGCGCGGGACCTGACTTTCTACGACTTCAACTCCGGTTGCTGGGACGACTTCTCCAGCATCGACGAAGGCGCGGATTTTCCGGTGATCCGACTGGACCTGCTCCTGGAGGTGGAGAAGGAGGACTGGTACCGCGTCATCGAGATGATGTCGTTCCAGGACCTGGACCAGGACATCGGCCAGGTGGCACTGAGGATGGAGTTCGGTCCCAAGGAAGGTCCCGGTGGACTCCTGGCGGCCTTCAGGGAGGCTCGACAGAAGGCGAGGCACACCACGCGGAAGGCGAAGTCGGAGAAGAGGTGGAGGAAGGGGGTGTACTCCCCTTGGCCCGAGGACATGCGCGACTACCTCGACAAGAGGTTGCGGGATTCCTACGCGCTGAGCTACCACGTGATCGATCCGAGGAGCTTCGACCGCGACGAGTGCCGGGACGAGGACGTCGTCGGTCCACTCACCGACAATCCGACCGCGGCACAGCGCTTCCTCGACAGCCTCGTTCGCGTGGACATGGTCGACGCCCAGCGCTTCCTCTCGGACGACCCCACCTCCAAAGGGCTCGACCTGTCACGACACGTGTCCAAGTTCCTGCGGCGCAACATCGACCCGGGCGAGGTCAACCACGCCGCACTGCAGGCGATGCGGATGTCGGAGCGGGGGGCCGAAGACTATCTTCAGGAGAAGCTCAAGGACACCTTCGACGAACTGAACGACAGCTCCGACGACCGGATGGACAACCTGCGTCTGGTCGTGCGCAGCCGCGTCGACAACGACAGCCTCATCATGGACAGCGCGTCGATCCACGTGTCCTCCACGGGCGTCGACGGCAGGCAGCTCGAACTGCCGGAACGCTACAACGGGCTCGGTTACAAGAACTACCTCTACATGATCCTCGAGGTCATCGGCATGCACCGGGCGTGGACCAGGGCCGAGGAGGACAGGGCGGTCATCCATCTGGTGGTGATCGAGGAGCCCGAGGCGCACATGCACCCGCAGCTGCAGCAGGCGTTCCTTAACGTCGTCAGGGCATGCGTGAGGAAGAACGCGACGACTGGTTTCCATACGCAGATCATCGTGACCACGCACTCGCCCAACATCATCTATGACACCTCCTTCGGCCCCATCAGGTACTTCCGGCGTATCTCCGAGACTGCGGGGGCTCCCGCGACCCAGGTGCGTGACCTGTCCCGGTTGAACGTGGAGAACGACGAGACGAACTTCCTGCGGCGCTTCCTGAAGTTGACCAACTGCCACCTGTTCTTCGCTGACGCGGTGGTGCTCGTCGAAGGTGACGCGGAGCGGATTCTGCTGCCGCTGATGATCGAGAACCATGCCCGGAACCTCTCTCGCCTGACCCGGGCGCACATCTCCTACCTGGAGGTCGGTGGATCCCATGCCTTCAGGTTCGAACCCCTGGTGGAATTCCTGGGGCTGCCGGCACTGATCATCACCGACCTGGACAGCGTGGACCCGGGCCAGAACAGGAAGGCGTGTACCGCCGGCACGCAGGATGCGGTCACGAACAACCAGACGCTCATCCAATGGTTGCCGAAGAAGAAGAGCGTGCAGGAGCTGTGGGCGGCCACCGCTGCGGAGAGGACCGGCGTCTACGGCGCGGGCGAGACCTCGTCGGCGGTGTGGGTGGCCTACCAGACACCTCAGGCGTTCATGTGGCAGGGAGTGCCGGGCACGGCGAGCGGGAGGACTCTCGAGGACGCCATGATCCTGGAGAACCTCGCGTGGGTGGAAAAGAACGGTAAGGACGAGATTCCGCTCAAGCTGGACAGCGATATGTCGCATGGCGAAGTGGTCGGGAAGGTTCACACGTTCGTCCGTAACCTGTCCGGCAGCAAGACCAACCTGGCACTGACGTTCTTCGACCTGTTCGCCAAGGAGAAGTGGACCACCCCTCATTACATCGACGAGGGTCTGGTGTGGCTCAACACCCAGCTCGATCGGGAGGCGGACCTGTGAGCGGGCGCCTTCACCGCAAGGACACCCGCGCCGACACCGAGATCCGCGAGGTCCTTGACTCTTCGACCAAGGGTGGTTTCGTGGTCATCGCCGGAGCCGGGTCGGGTAAGACGACATCACTGGTCAAGGCACTCGGGCACATCAGCCGCGTCCATGGACCCGACCTGCGTGCCCGGGGACGCAGGATCGCCTGTATCACCTACACGAACGTCGCGGTGGAGGAGATCCGCAAGGACGTCGGCCATGACAGCCTCTTCTTCGTCTCGACCATCCACAGCTTCCTGTGGGAGATCGCCAAGCCCTTCCAACATGCGATAGCACGGTGGGTTCGCCAGGAGATCACCCGGCGCGTGGCCAAGAACCCGCTGGACGATCTCCAGGAGGCCCTCGAGCGGCTGGACACCCTGAACCCGCGATTCACCTACGAATCGGGGCGGAACTTCGCCCGAGGTGTGCTCGGCCACAGCGACATCACCCGCCTCGTGCCCTGGCTGATCGAGGAGTACCCGAATCTGGCCACCATGACCGCGCAGTCCTTCCCCTACATCCTGGTCGACGAAAGTCAGGACACCACCCGCAATGTGGTCGACGCGCTCAAGACCATCGAACGGCTCGAGCGCGGGAACGTCTGTGTCGGATTCTTCGGGGACCCGATGCAGCAGATCTACACGGGCGGAGCCGGGATCATCGAGGGGGACGAAGGGGCGGACTGGACCACCATCAGGAAGAAGGAGAACTGGCGCTGCCCGGATCGTGTCCTGCACGTCATCAACGGCATCCGTGCGGCCTCACCGCGTGACGGCGGGCTTCAACAGATACCGGGCAGGAAGCCGGGGGTGAGGCCACATCCGGGCTTCGCGGACCTGTTCGTCCTCCCCTCGGACGGGGACGACGACGCCCAGGTGGCCAGGGTTCGTGAATTCCTCGCTCAGAGTCAGAACGACGACGAGTGGCGGGCCGGAACCGAAGGCACGGATCTCAGGATCCTGGTGCTGGAGCACCGACTCGCCGCTGAGCGAATGGGGTTCGCCGATCTGCACGGGGCCTTCGCCAAGGGAAAGAGCGCAGAGGTGAAGGACGGCTTCCGAGAGGGAACCCACTGGAGCCTCGCGCCGTTCATGAAGCGGATCCTCCCCCTGGTCGAGGCGGTGGAGGGAGAGGAAGGGATGACGGCGCTGGCGATACTGCGCGAGTCCGCTCCCCGCCTCCGGGCCTTCTTGGATGGGAAGGACTCGGCGGAGGCCCTCACCGAGGTGAAGCGCGACACCGATGAACTGGTCTCACTCATGAAACACGGTAGCGGGAAGACCGTCGGGCAGGTATTGAGCCATGTGGTGCACACCAAGCTCATCCCGTTCGATCTTCGGCTCCGTCCCCACCTGTTGCGTGCGGTCGACTCCGAAGGACTGGACCGGGTGCCCGTGGAAGAAGGGGAGTTCGCCCCGGAAGCGCCGACGCGGGAGAAACAGGAGGTCATGCGCGCGGTGATGGACGCCTACCTCGCCTGCCCGGTCGATCAGGTCAGGGCTTACCGCGACTACATCACCGGCCAGTCGCCGTACGAGACCCAGCAGGGAGTGAAGGGGGCCGAGTTCGAGCGGGTCATGGTCCTGGTGGATGCCGAACGGAGCCGTCACCCCGATTTCTCCTACGCGAAGTTCTTCGGCCTGCGCGAAACCAGCGACACGGACCGCAGGAACGAGGAGGCGGGCAAGGACTACGCCGTCGACCGGACCCGACGGCTTTTCTACGTGGGCTGCTCGCGAGCGACCCGGTCGCTGGCCGTGGTGCTGTTCACCGAGGAGCCGGAGAAAGCGCTTGATCTGCTGCGCCAGGACGACGGGAGCCCTTTCCCTTACGACAGCGTGCATGGGATCGGTGATCTGGAGGCGTAGGAGGTCTTATGGCGGACGAAGCACGGATGATCGAGGAGGCTGGGCCGGTCAGCCCGCTGCCTGACGGTGTCCGTGCCGTGGTTCGCTGTTCCGAATACGGCGGGTGTCCACCGCGACCGTGCCCCGAGTGTCACCCGGGGGGTCACGGGCTGGCCGCCTCGGGTTCGGCCAACGGCACCGTGCGGGTGTGGGACGCCGACATGCCCCTGGAGGAGCTGGCGCGGCGGCGCACCTTCCAAATACTGACACCGCAGGAGCGGCGCCGCGCGCACCTGCTCGCGGTCGGTGAGGAGTAGGGGCGGCGCCAGTAGACCCGGGTGACCTCGCGGACCTCGGTGGAGACCAGGTAGTCGTCGGGGTCCAGAGCCAGCGCCTGGCGCTCGAAGGATTTGCAGTACCGGCTTCTACCTGCTGGAACTGCGCGCAGGCCATGCCCAGGCTCTCCCAGAGGTCGGACTCGGCCGAGTGCTCCCCTCGTTCCGGGCGGTCTCGATACCGGTGGCGGATTCGCATCGACTGCATATAGGTGCAAACTGGTATTTAGTGGACGTTTCGCGCGCGGAGTGTTTCACACCGCGCCGGGGGAGGAGCGGTCCGGTGGACACGTCAGTGAGGGTCCTGGTCACGGAGGGGGAGTCGCCCCCTGACCGCGTGGACGAGATGACCCGCCAGCTCAGACGCGAACTGCTCCAGCTCGACGTGGACGACGTCGTACCGCCCCGAGGGGACAAGGCCCCACCCGGCTCACGCGGTTGGGACATGGCGGAGACCGGGGCGCTGCTGGTCACCCTGGGCCAGTCCGCCACCGCACTGCGTGCGGTCATCGACGCCGTCAGGAACTGGAGGGCCCGCTGCAGGGAGCGCCCGACCATCCGGCTGGTGATCGACGGTGACGTCCTGGAGATCTCCGAAGCCACCCCGGACCAGGCCGCGCGGTCGTTCGAGCTCTTCGCCGGCCGCCACTCCTCCACCGGGGGCACGTCATGAACGGCGTCCGGCACGCCCTGATCGTCGCCACCGACTTCTACCAGGACGACGGCCTGGCGCACCTGAAGTCGCCGGGCCAGGACGCTGTGGTCCTGGCCGACGTGCTGCGCGATCCGCAGATCGGCGGGTTCGAGGTCGAGGTGCTGCGCAACGAGCCCGTGCACGTGCTGCGCAGGCGCGTGGAGGACTTCTTCTCCGACCGGCACCGTGAAGACTCGCTTCTCCTGCACTTCTCGTGCCACGGGCTGAAGAACGACTCCGGAGAACTCCACTTCGCCACCGTTGACACCCTGCCCCAGAGGCTGTCCTCGACCGCGGTCTCCGCGGACTTCGTCCACAGGTGCATGACCGAGGGGAGGGCGCGCAACGCCATCCTCTTCCTCGACTGCTGCTACGGCGGCGCGTACATGACGGGCATGGGCACCCGCGCGGCCGGGAACGCGAACGTTTTCGACTCCTTCACCGCAGAGGGGTTCGGCAGCGGACAAGGGTGGGCGGTGCTCACCGCCTCCAACGCCATGGAGTACTCCTTCGAGGGCACGGAGCTGGCCGACGACCACCAGGTACGGGCCTCGGTGTTCACCCGTGTGCTCGCCGAAGGACTGACCTCCGGCGAGGCGGACCTGGACGCCGACGGGCGCGTGTCGATCAACGAGCTGTACGACTACCTCTACGACCAGGTCCGCCAAGAGAACCCGCACCAGCCGCCCAGCCGCCGCATCGAACTGCAGGGTGACGTCTACCTGGCCCACAGCAAGCGGAGCAGGACCGATGGGGAGGGTCTGCCGGAGGCGCTGAGGTTCGCGGTCGCGAGCCCCGACGTGTTCACCCGGCGCGGTTCGGTACCCGAGCTTCGGGACCGCTTGCAGAGTTCGGACAGGGAGACCGCGGAGGTGGCGTGCCAGGCGCTCCGCGGGCTGGTGCGCAACGACATCAGGTCGATCGCGGAGGAGGCGTCCCACGCCCTGGACGAGGTGGCGGTACGCTCCTCGCCGAGGTCGCTGGACTTCGGACGCATCGTCCAGAACTCTCCCGCGCCGCACCGCAGGGTCCAGCTCCTCGGCCCCGCATTGGCACACGAGTGCGTCCCGTACCCGCTGGAGCCCTGGATTCACGTGGCGGAGGAGCCGGACGGGCTGGACGTGTCCGTCGACACGGCGCGGCCGGGCAGGTGGGAGGGCTCCCTCTCGCTCGAGGGCAGGGCCGGGGACTCCGTGATGCCCGTCCGCGCGGAAGTGGTACCCGCTCCGGTGCCTGCGGAGCCCGTTCCCTCACCGGCACCGCGTTCGGCCGGGGACGGCAGGGTGCCGGTCACCGCACCAACGCCACCCGTGTCCCTTGGCCCACCACCTGTGCGTCGATCAGCGGGCGGAACCGCCTCCGGGCCTGTGGCTCCCGGACCACGGGCCCCCGACCCCGGCCTGAGGGTTACGCCGGTGACGCCCACCTCACGGCTGTTTGCCGGCTTCGGGGTGAGACTGGCAGCGCGGTTCATCGACTACACCCTGGTGCTGCTCTTCGCTGTGGTGGCGGTCTTCGCCGTGGTGCTGGTCGCGGCGGTCCTGGCCGCCCCGGACAGCTCCATGGACACGCTGGCTGACATCCTCTTGGTGCTGTTCTTCCTGGGGTGGGGCGTGTTGCTCTTCTTCTACGACTGGATCTTCCTGCGGCACCTGGGTGCGACCTTCGGCAAGATGCTCCTGCGGATCAGGGTGGTGAACGCCGCTGACGGCGGGGAGCTGAGCCACCGGCAGGCGGCGGGCAGAGCCGCGGTTTTCGGGCTGCCGCAGACGATCCCGCTCCTGGGGCAGTTAGTGGTCTTCTTCGAGTCGCTCGCCGCACAGACCGATTCGCGTGAACAGGCTCTGCACGACAGGTGGGCGGGGACCGTGGTGGTCCGGGTCCAGGGTCGAGAGTGAGGCAGGAACCCCGGCTTCACCCTGGCACCGGAATTCCCGGACACCCCGGGTAGAGGGGTGAGAGGAAGCGAAGAGCACGCCGCTCACCCGACGGACTCCTCGTGGTCGCGCAGGCCGGTGGCGGTAGATGGGGGCGGAGTCCGCAGGGAAGCGGAAGCGAATACTTCTGACCCAGGGACCACAGCTGACCAAGGCATGGGGCAGGAGGATGCACGACGGCGCCCCTACCCGTGGTGGGCGAGGGCGCCGGACGTGGGGGCAAGCCGAGGATCAGTCTGTGCGGGCGACTCTGAGGAAGGCTTCCCACTCGGCTGAGGGGAAGGGGAAGTGCCCCTTGGCCGGGTTCTTGGAGTCCCGGACGGCCGCACCGCAGGGCAGGTCAGCGACCTCAACACAGTTGTTGTTGACACCGCTGTAGCTGCTCTTGCGCCACATCATCTGGTCGGTCACTGTACTCACTCTTCTAGCTCTTGAACCCGGTGGTTGATAAATTTCAAGGTCTGCGCCGGGGTCATGGAACAACTCTGCGTGCTGCCGAACATGTCGTTGTACGACCTGATCTGGTGGTCTTCTTCAAGAAACATGGTACTTGTGGGGTTCTCCAGGTAGACGATGCTCGCGTCTCTGGGGTCCGGGAAATCCATGATGAGGTAGTTGCCCTCGGTCGAGGTGTGGGCACCTGCGGAGAACGGAAGTACGTAGATGTCAATGTTGTGACGGGCAGCCATATGTGCGAGGTGGCGTAACTGTTCACGCATCACATCTACTGAACCGACCACGCGGTGGAGGGCTCCTTCGTCAAGGATGACCAGGTAGGTAGGCGGGTCCACACGGTTCAGGATGCTTTGGCGTGCGACTCGGGCTGTTACCCGTTGGGTGATTTCGTTGTCGTCCCGGACTCGGTTCGCACGGAAGATCGCATCAGCGTACGCCGGAGTCTGGAGAAGGCCGGGGACCACTTGAGACTCGTAGGTACGGATGGCGCAAGCTTCAGCCTCGAAGTCGACAAGGGTCTGAGGCATGAAGTCCTTGTACAAGGACCACCAGCCCCTCTGCCCAGCCAACTTGGAAAGCTGGTGCATGCTCGCACGAGTGTCGGCATCCTCTACCTCGTAGAGGTCCAGAAGCTTGTCCAGGGTTACGGCCGGGACAGTTTTGGACTCGGCCTGTTCGATCTTGCTCAGGTTGGACTTCCCCATCCCGGCGTGCTTCGCGGCGTCGAAGAGGGTCAGCCCTGACTTGGCTCGCAGGCGCCTGAGCTCTGCGGACAGGCGTCGGCGGCGGACACTGGGGCTGTAGGGAGCGACCATGACTGAAGCCTAACGCAGAATCAAAGTATCAGTGGAATCTACTTGACTCAGTGGATTCCACTGTCTATGTTGAAGATGTAGCCAGTGGCCGGAGTGTCACGCAGAGTTCACTCTGATCAGGCTACGCCGTGCCTCTTCCTCTTACTGGGAAACGCGAAAGCCTCCCGCCTGCGGGCACATCGAACCCCTGTTCCACTCCCACACGCCAAGGAGTCTGTTCGTCATGCCCGTCATCACCCCCGTGCCCCCGCTGCCCGAGGTGACCATCCGGCTCTCCGAGCTGGTCCCGCCGCTGTACCGGCACTACTTCAACGGCCGTCCCGACCGGCCCAACTACAGGGTCCGTCGCTACGACTTCGGGTCCTCCGCCAAGTTCCTTCCGCTGGTTCGCGCCTACCTGAACACGTGCGCTGCCCAGCGGGACGCCGACTACCAGTACCTGTTTTGTCTGCTCGGCACCGAGTTGGCCGCGAACGCGCTGAAGCACTCCAGGTCCGGGCTGCCCGGACGCTCCTACTCACTGCTGTGCGAACGCCACCGTGCTGGTCTGCTGCTCACCTGTCGTGATGACGGAGGGCTCGCCAACCGGAAGTTGGACGTCTACGAGCGGGAGTACCTCACCGTCGACCCCAGTGGTCTCGATCCCCGAGCCGAGTGTGGACGGGGCCTGGCCATGATCGACGCACTCGCCTCCAAGTGGGGAGACAACGGGCGTCCCAACTACCGCAAGGTGTGGTTCTTCCTCGCCTACGACATGGAGGACAGCCTCTGGCCTGACCTCCGGGCGTAGAAGACGGGCTTCGCGGCCCAGAACGTGAGAAGGGCCCAGGAAAGCGCGGCAACGCTTCCCGGGCCCAGGAACCCTGAAACCCACACTGCGAGATGTAAGAAAGCAGGATCAGTGACGCATCCTATCCCCGGATCACGACCGTCCAGTGACCCGATGTACCGCACCCGTCCGACTCCGACCCTGCCCCGACGCCGTCCGCTGGTCGGTCCGGCATGTGTCGAGTGCGAGCATCCTTCGTGCCGCAGGCGGCGAGCCCAGGCTCTGCCCAGGCTGGGTGGCCATCTCGCCGAGTTCTCCCGTGAGCACGCTCGGGCCGCAGCCCTTCAGGCCCACAACCCGCACGTTGTGCTCTGGTTCGGAGAGAGCACCCAGTCCTACTGGGTCGCCACCCCGACCGGCCTGGTCGAGGCCCGGGACCTTGCCGCACTGCTCCTGCTTCTGGACCCCGTGCCTGCCCTGCTCTGAGCACTTAGAGCTCATCTCATTTGGATTCTCGGTAACCTGTGCGCGTGTCGATGGTTGAACGCCTTGTGCCGGATGAGCTGTGGGAACTGTTCCAGCGAGTGGTGCCCGAGGCACCCACGCGTCCCCAAGGCGGCGGACGGCGCAGACACGGGGACCGCCAGGTGCTGGCCGCGATCATTTTCGTCGCGACCAGCGGCTGCACCTGGGCGCAGCTCCCGCCGGTGTTCGGCCCCTCCGGGCCCACCGCACACCGGCGCTTCACCGAGTGGAGCCGGGCCCGGGTCTGGGCCAAGCTGCACCGTCTGGTCCTGGACGAACTCGGTGCCCGCGGCGAGGTGGACTGGTCGCGGTGCGCGATCGACTCGGTCAACATGCGTGCCCTCAAAGGGGGGAGCTGACAGGTCCCAATCCTGTCGACCGGGGCAAGAAGGGCGCGAAGATCCACTTGATCACCGACCGGGCCGGTCTGCCCCTGTCCGTGGCGATCTCGGGGGCCAACACCCACGACAGCCAGGCCCTGCAGCCCCTGGTCCGCGGGATCCCTCCGATCCGGTCCCGCCGCGGGCCGCGGCGGCGCAGGCCCGCCAAACTGCACGGAGACAAGGGATACGACTACAACCACCTGCGCCGCTGGCTCCGAGAACGAGGGATCGTCCACCGCCTGGCCCGCAAGGGTGTGGAGTCCTTCAAGCGGTTGGGCCGGCACCGGTGGCAGGTCGAGCGCACCATGGCCTGGCTCGCCGGATGCCGCCGGCTGCACCGGCGCTACGAGCGCAAAGCCGAGCACTTCCTGGCCTTCGCCGGCATCGCCTGCACGTTGATTTGCTTCCGCAGACTCACCAAATGAGATGAGCTCTTACTGCTGTGGCGGTGGCTGCCTTCCGTGGCGGCAGCTACCGCCACAGGTTCACCACAGCGCGCGAGACCGAAGACAGCCACCATCGTTAGGCGCTTTCGGTCACCAACAGGGGCTTCCAAGCCCGACAATGAGAGGAACCCAGTCCCTCTCGTCGTCTTGGAGCCCTCGTGGTCGATCACGCCCATCTGTTGAAGGACCTACAGAAGCAGGTTCGTCTGCTGGAGACAGACCTGCGGGAACGCAGCGAGGATCCCACAGCGATCAAGGGCATCGGCCCCAACGGTGCCCCCGAGACCTTCGATGCCTTCCTAAAGCGTGAGTACCAGCGGGCCCGGGACGCTGAGCGAATTGCGACCACGGAAGGCGCTTGGCGTGAGGGTCAGGTCACCCAGGCCGCTGTTGCATGGGTTCTGGCAACGGTGTTCGTCCGCTTCTGCGAGGACAACGGCCTCCTGGAACAGCCCTTCATTGCCGGGCCTAAGGACGATCAGGACCGCTTCAGCGTGGCCCAAGAGCTGAAGGATGAGTGGGTTCTTCGGGGCCGCAGTGAGAACCCGAACGCGCCCGAACGCACCGACCGTGACTGGCTGGAGCACGCCTTCGAGCAGATGAGCGTGTCCTCAGTGATGGCTGGGCTCTTCGACAAAAAGCACAACCCGATGTGGACGATCACTCCGTCCCATCAGGCGGCCAAGATTCTGATCGACTTCTGGCGCTCAGTAGGCGACGACGGCCACCTCCTCCACAACTTCACTGATCCTGAATGGGATACTCGGTTCCTCGGTGACCTTTACCAAGACCTGTCTGAGGCCACACGGAAGACCTACGCTCTTCTCCAGACTCCGGACTTCGTCGAGGAGTTCATTCTTGATTACACTCTTGAACCGGCGATCGCAGAGTTCGGGCTCGATGGTAAACGGATCTATCAAACCGAGGACAAAGGCTTTCGGTTGATTGACCCGACCTGTGGGTCGGGGCACTTCCTGTTGGGCGCCTTCCATCGCTTGCTCAACAAGTGGCGTGAGGCGGAGCCTAGGGCTTCTGACTGGGATTTGATCAACCGCAGTTTGAAGAGTGTCCACGGCGTGGACAAGAATCCTTTTGCTGTGGCGATCGCCCGGTTTCGACTCCTTATTGCAGCTATGAAGGAAGGTGGAGTAACTAAGATAAGGAGTAATAATCCGGAATGGACTATCATTGTCGCAACCGGAGATTCTTTGATTCATGGGCGTGATGTTCCGGGGGCTAGGGATCAGCTGTTTGCCGCGAGCGAGGCGCATCATTACGCGACGGAGGATTTTTATGAACACGCACGCCATCAGGATCTACTTAGTGCTCAAAGCTATCATGTAGTCGTTGGCAATCCTCCATATATCACTGTGAAAGATAAGCAGGAGCGGGAGGGTTATAGGGAACGTTACTCTTCATGCTCTGGGTCCTATGCTCTATCGGTTCCTTTTGTCGAACGTTTCTTCAACTTGGCGAAGCGTGCTGGCGGGAATGATCCGGGGTCCGGTTTTATCGGTCAGATTACTGCCAATTCTTTCATGAAGCGTGAATTTGGAAAGAAGCTTATTGAAGAGTTTCTCCGAAACAAGGTGCGGCTCACGCACGTGGTTGATTCGTCGGGGGCTTACATTCCTGGGCATGGGACCCCGACGGTTATCCTAGTTGGCAGAAACGAGCCTAATAGTCACAGGTCGAAAATTCGGGCTATTCGTGGAATTCGGAATGAGCCTAAGCGTCCTGCGGTGGCCTCAGAAGGTCTCGTCTGGAGCGCCATTGCGTCTCAGATTAGCACTCCTGGGAGTGAGTCTGATTGGGTGAGTGTTGGAGATCTCAACTGGGAAGTATTTAAGTCGCATCCGTGGAGGCTTTCAGGTGGAGGGGCGGGAGAATTGGTTGAGAAAATTAAGGCATCCTCTTCTGGTGTCCTCAATTCTCATGTTTATCGCGTAGGCTTCTTTGGTGACACACATTCGGATGAGGCATTTTCTATTCCTGCTTCAGGTTTTCTAGGAAGTTTTGGCGAGAGGAAGCTCTTTGCCAGGCCTGCCCCTCGAGGTGACGAGGTTCGAGATTGGGCATCGACGGCCTCCGAGGCCTTGATTTTTCCGTATGATGAAAACCATGAACTACTCCCTTCTTCCATGCTGGGAAAAGAATTTTTGTCCAGGTTTTGGATGCTCCGCTCTGAGCTTTGGGGTAGGGGAACGTTTGGTGGTGGAACCTACCTATCTTCGGGAAGGGAGTGGTGGGAGTGGCATCAGCTTCCCAAGGATAAAGGTACACACGATTGGTCTATTGCTTTTTCTTTTGTGACTACTCACAACCACTTTAGCCTTTCTCGGGAAAATGGTGTATTTAACCGTTCGGCGCCGGTTATAAAGTTGCCGGAGGGTGTGTCGGTGGAACACTGTCTGGAATTGTTGGGAGTGTTGAATTCTTCGATAGCCTGTTTCTGGCTCAAGCAAGTGAGTCACAATAAAGGACGTCCGGGTGCGGAGCAAGCTGGTGCAGATGAACCATGGGAGCACAGGTTTGAGTTCACATCGACCAAAGTGCAGGATTTCCCAATGTCAAAGGTATTCGCCCTTGGGTGCTCTAGGGAAATTGACAAGCTCGCTCGACAGGTCGCTTCTCTTGAGCCCTTGGCTGTTGCTAGGTCCGCAACTCCGACTGCTGGACGCCTGAAGTTTGCGCGCGCGGAGAGCCTGGCCATGCGCGAGCAAATGGTGGCCCTCCAGGAGGAACTCGACTGGGAATATTACTGCCACTATCATCTCCTTAATGATGCTCAGTATCATGAATTGTGCGTTCTGGATAACGAGCTTCCTAGAATTAAACCAGGTGAGCGGGCGTTTGCCATTGCGATGGCTCGCAGAGTGGCTGTTGGTGATTTCTCCACTACTTGGTTTAGTCATCACAATCATCAGTTCACCCCTGTTACTGAGATCCCCGCGCACTGGCCCGAGGCATACAAGCAGGTTGTGGCCAAGCGCATTGAACTGATCGAGTCCGACAAGAACATCGGCCTGATCGAGCGCCCCGAGTACAAGCGCCGCTGGCAGTCCGAGCCGTGGGAGAAGAAGCAGCAGGCCGCGCTCAAGTCCTGGCTCCTGGACAAGTGCGAAGACCGGCGCCTGTGGTTCACCGCCGACGACTACGGTGACGAACGCGCACGCCCGCTCTCGGTCCGCGCCCTCGCCAACCGAGTACGCGATCTCTTCCCCGAGGTCGTCGAGGTCGCCGCGCTCTACGACTCCAGCAAGGACTTCGCTCAGGTCATCGCGGACATCGTCAAAACCGAGCACGTCCCTTACCTCGCAGCGCTGCGCTACAAGGACACCGGCATGCGCAAGCGCGCGGACTGGGAGCACGTGTGGGACCTCCAGCGTGAAGAGGACGCCCTTAACGCCGATCTGGCCGAAGGCGAGGCGGAGAAGCGCCTCGACATCCCCGTTCCGCCCAAGTACACCTCTGCGGACTTCCGCAAGAACGAGTACTGGTCCAACCGGGGCAAGCTCGACGTGCCCAAGGAGCGCTTCATCTCCTACCTCGGTGCCGAGAACGACTCCGACCCCTCGCTCCTCCTAGGCTGGGCCGGGTGGGACCACGCACAGCAGGCCGACGCCCTGGCCACCCTCGCCCACGAACGTCTCGAACAGGACGGCTGGGCCGAGCAGCGCGACCGGATGGTCCCCCTCCTGGCAGGGCTCACCGAACTACTGCCCTGGGTGAAGCAATGGCACAGCGAGAAGGACGAGTACGGCGACACCCCCGCCGACCACGCCGAAGAGGACCTCACCACCCTGCGCAACACCACCGGCATCACCGAGTCGGAGATGAAGGCCTGGCGTCCGGCGGCGCGGGGCAAGAAGGCCTGACCGGGGGCCGCTCCGGCACCGGTCTCCGGGCCGGAGCGGCACCTCGTCCATGACACCCGTGCGGCCCCGCGGCACCACACCGCGGGGCCGCACCCGGCGCAAGGGACTTTCAGCCCTTGTTCCGGGGCCGGAACCGGCCATCGGGTCACTCCGGTCACCCTGGAAACAGGTGTGTTCAGCCCATATCAGCGGCATAGGCTGGGCACCTGGTCATACGAGGGAACCGCGTACCATCCCCGCCTTCCGGAGCACATTCCCGGAAGTGGTACGCGCCCCCTCACCACAGCAGTCAGAAGGGCACACGGCGACGATGGCGACACCTCCCCCTGGACCGGGCGACGACGCCGGCAGCAGCCGGGTCATCAGCGACCTCATCGAGATCCCCGAGGCCGTCCACGACGGCGACCTGGTCGTCAAGCTCACCGAGAGCACCTCGACCCGCCAGGCCCAGGCCCTCGCCGAGTACGTCGTCACCCCCCAGCTCGCCGAGTCCTTCGACCAGGCGCTGGAGACCATCCGCTCCTCCGTCGTGGACGGCAAGTCCCAGGCCAGCTACTTGCACGGCTCCTTCGGCGCCGGTAAGAGCCACTTCCTCGCCGTGCTCTCCGCGATCCTGGACCACCACCCCGACGCCCGGGGCAAACGCGGACTGGCCGACACCGTCGCCAAGCACGACGGCTGGCTCCAGGGCAAGAAGTTCATCGAGGTCAAGAGCCACCTCATCGGTGAGGAGTCCATCGAGTCGCACGTCCTGGGCGGCTACGTCCGCCAGGTCCGCGCCGAGTACCCCGACGCGCAGGTCCCCGCCGTCTACCGGGCCGACGGGCTCCTGGCCGACGCCCGCGACATGCGCGCCCGCGAGGGCGACGCGGCGTTCATCGCGCAGCTCCCTCCCCGTGAAGCCAAGGCCGAGAGCACCGGGGGCGCCGAGGACGCCGGATCCTGGGGCGCCTTCGGCGGCCCCGCGACCTGGACTCCCGAAACCCTCGACCGGGCCTTCGCGGTCGTCCCCGAGACCGCCGACGACGCCGACCGCGCGCTGCGCGACGACCTCGTCAGCGCGCTGATCGCCGGACCCTTCAAACGCTTCACCGAGGCCGTCGGAGACTCCAGCAGCGCCTACATCGGCATGGACGAGGGCCTGGCCGTCATCAGCCGCCACGCCCGGGAACAGCTCGGCTGCGACGCCGTCATCCTGCTGCTGGACGAGCTGATCCTGCGCTTCACCGCCTTCATCGGCGACGAGGGCCGCATCAACTCCGAGATCCAGAAGATCGCCAAGCTGGTCGAGTCCTCCCAAAGCCACCGGCCCGCGCCCATTATCAGCTTCGTGCCGCGCCAGCGCGACCTGCGCGACCTCGTCGGACTGGGCGGGGGCACCGAGGGCGTCTCCCAGACCATCAACTACTGGGACGGGCGCTTCGGCCACATCAAGCTCGCCGACGCCAACCTCACCGAGGTGGTCCGCCACCGCCTCATCAGGCCCCGCAACGACGATGCCGCGAGCGAGATCGACGCGGCCTTCGAACGCATGACCCGCACCCGCCCCGAGGTCCGCGACGCCCTCCTGGACAGCGAGGGCGGCGACACCAGCACCTGGGAGGACTTCCGCAAGCTCTACCCGTTCAGCCCCGCCCTGCTGCACGTCATGGTGGACCTGTCCGGGGCGCTCCAGCGCCAGCGCAGCGCGCTCAAACTCCTGCTGCAGCTCCTGGTCCAGCACCGCTCCACCCTGCCCGTGGGGCAGATGGTGCCGCTCGGCGCGGTCTTCGACGTCCTCTTCGACGGCGAGGAACGCCCCTTCACCGACAAGTTCAGCGTCGAGTACGCCAAGATCCGCACCTTCTACCGCACCAAGGTCCGCCCCTGGCTGCTCAACCGCAACGGGACCAGCGAGGCCGAGGTCCACGGGCTCGACGTGCGGGCACCGTTCCGCCGCGAGGACCTGCTGGTCAAGACCCTGCTGCTGAGCGCGCTCACCCCCCACGTGCCCGCGCTCAAGGACTTCACCGCAGGCCGGGCCATCGCCCTCAACCAGGGCATCGTCAAGGCCCGCCGCAGCGGCCAGGACGTCGCCGCCGTCACCCAGTTCTTCAAGGACATGGCGGCGCAGTTCGGCGAGATCCGGGTCGGGGACCAGGCCAGCGACCCCACGGTCTCCCTCAACCTGCTGCGGGTGGACACCGAGTCGCTGATGCGCACCGCCTACTCGGCGGCCAACGACCACGCACTGCGCCACCTGTTCAAGCGCCTGCTCTGGAAGGAGCTGGGCCTGGACGAGGGCGCCGCGCGCACCCACGTCGTCTGGCGCGGCACCCAGCGACTGGTCGAGATCACCTTCGGCAACGTGCGCTCGGAGGACATGGGCCGCGAGGAGTTCCAGCCCGAGCACGCGCACGCCGTGCGGATCGTCCTCGACTACCCCTTCGACGAGGACGGCAAGACCCCGGCCGAGGACCGCACCCGGGTCCAGAAGCTGCGCGAGGAGTTCGCCACCCCGCCCGCCACCCTGGTCTGGCTGCCCACGTTCCTGTCCCCGCGCAGGCTCGAGGACGCCCGCCGCGTCCTGATGATGGAGTACCTCCTCCAGCCCGACGTCATCGAGGAGAAGGCCCCCGACTGGAGCAGTGACGACCGGCGCGACGCCCGTGCCCAGCTCGACAACCAGCGCAACCAGCTCACCGCGCAGATCAGCGGGCTGATGCGCGGCTCCTACGGGCTGGTGGAGACCGGCCAGGACAGCACGGACTACGACGCGTTCGCCGACCGCCACATCGAGCCGCTGCCGCCGTCGCTGACCGTCCCGCTGGAGGCGGGCAGCCAGTTCCCGGCCGCACTGGAGCGCGTCACCCGCAAACTCCTGGACCACCTCTACCCCGAACACCCCGACTTCTCCATCGGCACGGGAAAGACCCCGGTGCGCAGGCCCGACCTGTCCACGGTCCTGAGCGCCGTCGAGGCCGCCAAGGCCGAGAAGCTGCACAACCACACCCCGGCCAAGACCGACCTTCCCGCGCTGCGCAGGATCGCGGACCCGTTGGAGATAGCCAAGGTCACCGAGGTGTTCGTGCTGCGCGACGAGTGGGTGCGCAGGCTCGACCACTACGCGCGCGTCAATCAGGCCGAGACCACCGACATCCGGGTCAGGGACCTGAAGCGGTGGATCCGCGACCGCGAGGACGGCCGGGGCCTGCCCGAGGACGTGGTGGACCTGCTCGTGCAGGTCTACGCCATCCAGTCCGACCGGGCCTGGATCCGTGCCGGCAAGCGCTACACCGGGGTCGGCTTCGGTCAGCTCAGCGACGACATCGTGCTCCGCCGACAGGAGCTGCCCTCCCAGGAGGACTTCGACCGCGCCAACGAGCGGGCCGAGAAGGTCTTCGGCCTCACCCGCCAGCCCGTCCTCAACGCCCGCGCCGTCCAGCGCATGGCCGAACAGCTCAAGGAGCAGGCCCAGCGCAAGCAGGCGCCCACGGAGCACCTGGTCAGGCAACTGACGGCGCACAGCGACATCCTCGGCCTCGACGAGGAGGCCCCGCGCCTGCGCACCGCTCGCGCCACCGACGAGCTGCTGGGGCGTATGCGCGGCCTCACCGACGACACCGCGCTGGTGAGCGTGCTGGGACAGGCCGACCTGCCCGAGGAAGGGGCGGTGTACAAGGCCGGCGTGGACGGAGCGGACAGCCTCGCCCAGGCGCTGGCCGCCGCCCAGTGGGACACGCTGCGCGCCCTTACGCAGATCGCGGGCACGGGGGGCACTGACGCGAGGAAGGCCGAGCAGACGCTGGCCGACCTGCGCGAGGCGGCCCGCCACAACGCGCACAGCAAGAACCTGGCCACCGTGCTCAGCGCCGCGAACCGGGACGCCGTGGCCCTGCTGGTCAGCAGAGCCAAGGCGAAAGACCCGGTCGACCCCCCTCTCCCGCCGCCCCCCGTGGTGGTTGACCCCGACCTGCCCGACCCGGTCGGTGACGACACCCCGGACCCTGACCGCAACGACGGCTGGCTGCGCGTGGAGGCCGACGGTGATGTCGCCACCGCCGTGGATAGGCTCCGCGAGAAGCACGGCATCGCCCCGGACGCCGACATCGAGATCACCATCCGGGTGGTCAAGTGAGTGCCGCCGCCCCTTCGGGGGGCACCACCGAGGCCGGTCCCGCACTGGGCCGGGTCAACGAGGAGGCCGTCGCCGGAGCCCTGCGCCGGGCGATCGAGGCCGACCAGCAGCGTGTCGAGAAGGGCCGCCCGGCCTCGGGGACCCGCGCCCTCGCCCTGTCCGCCGACCCGCACTGGGACGGGCCCGACACGATCACGGTCCCCCACGAGGGCACCGACCTGAAGGTCCGCGTGGTCGGCACCGACAGCGTCCTGGCCGCCGTACGCGAGCTCAGCCGCCCCCAGGACGACACCGACTACCTCGTCATCCTCACCCCGCGCGAGCCCGACGAGTTCGGGGAGGCGCTCCTGGGCCGCTTCCTGGGTGAGGACGTGGTCCGCGTCAACAACTGGGAACTGCTCGCCGCCGACCTCAGGGTGACCGGCATCGACCCCCGGCTGTACTCGCGCCACTGGGGCTGGCTCGCCGACACCCTCCGCGAGATCCGCGCCACCCGGCAACTGCGCCTGGGCGCCGGCGTGCTCAAACTCGAACAGGCCCTGTCCATCGCCGCCTCCGTGCGCTTCGGCCGCGAACCCGGTGAGCAGATCGACGCCGCCGCGCTGCTGGAGTGGAGCCGCGACCCGGACGCCGTCTACGCCTTCAACCGCCTGCACGAGGACGAGCGGGACGCGCTCCGCGCCGAACTGGAGGAAGGCCTGGGAGCCGTGCCCCGCGTGCTCTTCCGCCTGCTCGACCGGGACCTGGTCCTGAACGCGGTCCCCGTCGGGCTGGCCCTGGCCGAACTCACCGAGGCGGCCGCAGAGGACCGGTCCGCCGACAACGCCCTGATCAGGGCCCAGGAACGCTACTTCGGTGCCCCCCAACCCACGGCCGCGGACGTGGAAGCGTTCGGACTGGCCTGCGTCGCCGCACTGCTGCGCCTGCTCGACGGCCACGACCAGGACCAGGCCTCCGAGACGATCCACCGGGCCGAGGAACTCCTCGACCAACTCGACGCCGCCCCCGTGGCGCGGGCCAGCCGCCTCCTCGACGCCGGCCTGCACGCACGCCTGGCAGACCTGGGACAGCAGGTCAACCTAGCCCTGGGCGATGCCCAGGCCGACACCGCCGACCTCCTGCCGCTCCCGCAGGACCTGCGCGAGGTGGAGGCCGCACTGGAACGGCTGCGCGGCCACCGCCGCCACGACCCGGACTCCGACCAGGGCCGGGCCGCGCTCAACGCCGTCCGGCTCCTGCGGCGCCTGGCCTCCGCCACCGCGGACCGCCCCATGGGCAACGACACACCCACCACCGCGCGGCGCTGGATCCAGGCACACGTCGACGACACGGGCTGGGTGGACCGGGCGGCCTCCGTCCTCTGGCACTCCCACACCGCTATCCCCGCACTGGACCAGGCGGTGGAGCGCCTCTACACCCGTGTGCGCCGCTGGCGTGCCACGACCGACGCCCTCTTCGCCACCGTCGTCAACAGGTGGAACAGCGGACACTCCTCCACCGACCCCCAGCCGCGATCCGAGAACCTCCTCGACCACTTCGCCCGCCCCCTGGCCGCCGAACGCGCACCCCTGGTCATCGTCCTGGACGGGATGAGCGTCGAGGTGGCCGTCCAGCTCGCCGAGGAGATCAACGCCCGAGGCCGCCTCTCCGAGATCGGCCGGGGCACCGAGGACACTGCGGGGCGCGAGGGCGCGCTCGCCACCGTCCCCTCCACCACCAACTACTCGCGGGCCTCACTGCTCAGCGGACGCCTGACCACCGGGAAGCAGGACACCGAACGGGCGGGCTTCGCCGCACTGTGGAACACGGCCGGCTTCGGCCGGCGCAAGGCCGTCCTGTACCACCAGCGCGACCTGGAGACCGGGGCGGGCCTGCACCTGCCCCTCAAGGTGCAGGCCGCCCTGGACGACACCGACACCGCGGTCGCCGTCGTCCTCAACACCATCGACGACGCCCTGGCCAAGGGTCGCGAGACCGACAGCCCGACCTGGACCCTGGCCCAGGTCGGCAAACTCTCCAGCCTGCTCGACGCCGCGGCCAGGGCGGGCCGCCCCGTCCTGCTGACCTCCGACCACGGCCACGTGTGGGACCGCAGGGAGTCGCACAGGGGCCAGGCGGGGGAGTCCGCCCGCTACCGCACCGGTGAGGCCGGGGACGGCGAGGTCGTGGCCACCGGCGAACGGGTCCTGTTCGGTGACGGCCGCCTCGTGGTGCCCTACCGCGAGGACATCCGCTACACCGACCGCAAGGAGGGCTACCACGGCGGCTTCTCGGCCGCCGAGATGGTCATCCCCGTCCTGGTGTTCCTCCCCGTGCCCGAACACGCGCCCAAGGGATGGGTCCGGCTCAACCCGACCCTGTTCGAACCCGGCTGGTGGACTCAGGCACAGGAGGGCGCCGCCGAGGCGCCCGCGCCCCGGACGCCGCCCGCTGCCACGGGCAGCAGCGGACGCAGGGCCGCCAAGCGCGTCCCCGACGCACAGGCGCCCGCACTGTTCGGGGACGAGGACCTGGCGCCGAGCACCCTGGGCGCCAAGGTCGTCGACTCCGCCCAGTTCAAGGTCAGCGCCGGGCGCACGCCCCGCGCGCCCTCGGCCCAGGAGATCGCCGCCGTCATCGACGCCCTCGTGGCCGTCGGCGGAGCCAACCCGCGTCTGCCGGTCGGCGTCGCCGCGCGGGCCGCGGGCAAGCCGGAGGCCGCCCACCGGGCCGTGCGCTTCCTGAAGATGGTCGGCAAGGTCCTCAACGTGGAGGCCTACCCCGTGCTCACCCTGCCCGACGGCGAGCGCGGCGCCGAACTCAACGTGGCCCTGCTCCAGCAGCAGTTCCTGAACGGAGGCAGCTGAGCGTGAACACCGTCAGCCCGGTACGCCGTGAAGAGGTCGTCGGCGCCCTGCGGCGCGGCACCGTGCCCCACAGCGGACTCGACCTGTTCGCCGTGGGGTTGGAGCGCTTCGAATCCGTCCTCGACAAGGAACTGGGGACCGTCACCGCAGGGGGCGCCGGTTTCAAGGCGGTGCGCGGCGAGTACGGCTCCGGCAAGACCTTCTTCGTCCGCTGGCTGGGCGAGCGGGCCAAACGCGCCAACTTCGCCGTCACCGAGATCCAGATCTCCGAGACCGAGACACCGCTGCACCGGCTGGAGACCGTCTACCGGCGCCTCACCGAACGCCTGACCACCGCCACCCAGCCGCCCAGCGCCCTGCGCGAGATCGTGGACAACTGGGTCTACGCCCTGGAGGAGGACGTCCAGGCCGACGGCGAGGTGGACGGAGACGACGAGGAGGCACTCAACGCCGCCGTCCTGGCTCTGCTGGAGCGTCGCCTGTCCGAGGTCGCCACCGCCAACCCCGGGTTCGCCGCCGCGCTGCGCGGCTACCACCGGGCCCAGGCCGAGGGCGAGCACGCCATCGCCGAGGCCCTCATCGCGTGGCTGGGCGGGCAGCCCAACGTCGCCTCGGCCGCCAAGCGGTACGCGGGCATCAAGGGCGACCTGGACCACTTCGGCGCCCTGGCCGCGCTCAAGGGCCTGCTCGTGCTGCTGCGCGACTGTGGACACCCCGGGATGCTCGTGGTCCTGGACGAGCTGGAGACCCTCCAGCGCGCCCGCACCGACACCCGGGAGAAGGGCCTCAACGCGCTGCGCCAGCTCCTGGACGAGATCGCCAACAACCAGTTCCCCGGGCTGTACCTGGTGATCACCGGGACCCCGGCCTTCTTCGACGGACCCCAGGGCGTCCAGCGACTGGCGCCGCTCGCCCAGCGCCTGGCCACGGACTTCCTCCCCGACCCGCGCCACGACAACCTGCGCGCCGCCCAGGTCCGCCTCACCGGGTTCGACCTGGACAAACTCCACGACCTGGGGGTGGCGGTGCGTGAGCTGTACGCCGAGGGCGCCGACGACGCGCAGCGCGTGCGCAGCCGGGTTGACGACTCCTACCTGCTCGGATTCGCCGAGGCCGTCGCGGGCGAACTGGGCGGCAAGGTCGGGGTCGCGCCCCGCCTGTACCTGCGCAAGCTCGTGGACGTCCTGGACCGGGTCGACCAGAACGCCGACTTCGACCCCCGCCGCCACTACGACCTCGTGGTCAAGGACAAGGAGCTGACCGAGGTCGAACGCGGTGCGCACGCACAGCGGGCCGCCAGCGCCGACGAGGTGGAACTGGAGCTGTGAGCGACACCCCGCAGGCTCCGGCCGGGGCGGGTGCGGGCAGCCTGGACCTGATCCACCCCACACTGGCCCACCACGTCGTCAACACCCTGGGCTGGCCGGGGCTGCGCCCCCTGCAACGCGAAGCGCTGGCCCCGCTCATCGACGGCGACGACGCGATCCTGCTCGCCCCCACCGCCGGAGGCAAGACCGAGGCCGCACTGTTCCCGCTCCTCACCACGATGGCCGGGCGCACGGGGGAGGGGCTCTCGCTGCTGTACGTGTGCCCCATCAAGGCCCTGCTCAACAACCTGCTGCCGCGCGTGCAGGCCTACGCCGGGTGGATGGGGCGCAGCGCCGAACTCTGGCACGGGGACGTCACCACGGCCGGACGCCAGCGCATCCTGCGGCAGCGGCCCGACATCTTGCTCACCACCCCCGAGTCCCTCGAATCGATGCTGGTGAGCACCAAGGTCGACCACCGGGCGTTCTTCCGGAACCTGCACGGCATCGTCGTGGACGAGGTACACGCCTTCGCCGGGGACGACCGGGGCTGGCACCTGCTCGCCGTCCTCGAACGGCTGAGCCGGGTGGCCGGCCGCCCCGTCCAGCGGGTGGGGCTGTCCGCGACCGTCGGCAACCCCGACGACCTGCTCTCCTGGCTGCAGGGTTCGCTGGCGGGCAAGAGGCCCGGACGGGTGATCGCCCCCGGGGTGCGCCTGCCCGAGCCCGGCGAACGCGCCCCGGAGGAGCCGCCGCCGGGCGACGTCGAACTCGACTACGTGGGTTCGCTGACCAACGCGGCCAAGGTCGTCGCGTCCCTGCACCGGGGCGAGAAACGCCTGGTCTTCTGCGACTCCCGCAAGTACGTGGAGGAACTCGGACACGCCCTGCGCGAGCTGGGGGTGACCACCTTCCTCTCCCACGCCTCGCTGTCCCTGGACGAACGCCGCCGCGCCGAAGCGGCCTTCGGGGAGGCCCGCGACTGCGTCATCGTCGCCACGAGCACCCTGGAGCTGGGCATCGACGTCGGCGACCTGGACCGGGTCATCCAGATCAACGCCCCCGGCACCGTCGCCTCCTTCCTGCAGCGCGTCGGCCGCACCGGGCGGCGCCAGGGCACCCAGCGCAACTGCCTGTTCCTGGCCGTGGACAAACCGGGGCTGCTCGACGCCGCCGGGCTGCTGCACCTGTGGGGGCACCACTGGGTGGAGCCCGTGGTGCCCACCCCCGAGCCCCGGCACATCGTCGCCCAGCAGCTGCTCGCCCTGTGCCTTCAAGAACCCGAGGTCGCCCGCGAACTGTGGCCCGAGTGGTGGGGCGAGCTCGAACCCTTCCACCAGGGCGCACCCATCGCCGCCCACCTGATCCGCGAGGGGTTCATCGACCTGGACGGCGGGCTGATGATGATCGGCCCCGAGGCGGAGAAGCGCTTCGGCCACCGGCACTTCATGGAACTGACCAGTGTGTTCACGGCTCCCCCGCAGTTCACCGCACTGAACGGGCGTACCGAGATCGGACGCATCGATCCCGCGCTGCTCGCCGCCGACGAGGAACGGACCGGCCCGCGCCGCCTGCTGCTGGCCGGGCGCACCTGGGCGGTCACGTGGGTGGACTGGCGCAGGCAGCGGTGCTTCGTGGAACCGGTCGAGGGCGGTGGGGGCAAGGCCAAATGGGACTCCGGCGGTCACCTGGGCTCCTACTTCCACCTCATGCGGGCCGTTCGTGAGGTGCTGTTGGGGGCCGACCCCCGGGTGCGGCTCACCCGGAGAGCGGTCAACGCCCTGGCCGAGGCCAGGCAGGACCACCTCGACCTGGTCCATCCCGGCGGATCGGTGATCGTGCGCGCCACCAACGGGGACCTGAGGTGGTGGACCTGGGCGGGCGCACGGGCCAACCTCACCCTCGCCGCCACCCTGGGGAGCGCTGCCGACCCCAAACAGCACCCCAACGACGCCTGCCTGCGGCTCAACGCCGACCTGGACCCGCGCACCTGGGCGGCGGCGAAGCAGGCGGCCCAGGAACGCATCACCCTCCCCGAGGTGGGGGTTCGCGCGCTGGACGGACTCAAGTTCAACGCGGCCCTGCCCCAACACCTGGCCGAGCGCACCCTGTCCGCGAGACTGGCCGACGTGGACGGGGCGAGAGCCCTGCTGGAGGGCCTCACCCGCTTCGTCCACATGTGACCGAGACCGCTTATTCGTTGTCGGTCTCCTCGACAGGCTCGCCTTCGATCGTGTGAAGCCTCCCCGGTCCTGGGTGCTTGATCGATCTGATGCCCGGACTGCTATAGGAGAGCCAGGTGGGTTCCTGGAGAGGGGTGAAGTTCTCCGGCAAGTTTGTGTCGAGCACGAAAACCTGGAAGGTCGCTTCTTGTTGTACTGCCATACCCTGGATATGTCGGTACATCTTCGTGCTGAGCTCCTGGAGCGGGCCCAGCGATTTCTGTGGGCTGTCCAGGATCAGAAAATCTGGGAAGGGGTATCGGGGGCTGGTCAATGCCTCCGACTGCAGAGCCAGCCAGTATCCCACGATGAACGGAACCCGGTACTACAGTCGCACTTCCGTTTCGCCCTGGACTGATGCGGTTTGGTCGAGTGTGACCGCTCTCGGAAGCACTGATCTGGCCGTTTCCCGGACACGACAACGGCCACCGCCTGATCATCAGTGGTTGTGAGAACACAGAATCCCGAGGCGGTGGCCGCAGCCACCAGCGTAGCGGCCCAGCGCTGGCCCCACCTGCTGAACGAACTCACCCACACGATCATCGACCCCCACCTGGCCCGACCCGAGACCCGCACCACCACCCACCAAGTCATCCGCTCCCTGCTCACCCCGCTCACGGCCAAGAACTGCTGGACCCTGGCCCAACAGGCCGGACACCCCACCCCCTACCGGATCCAGCACCTGCTCGCCCGAGCCAGCCTCGACGAGAACGCCCTGGCCAGCGCACTGCGCGGCTACGTCATCGGCCACCTGGGCACCGACGACGTGGTCCTGGTCGTCGACGAGACCGGCGACCTGAAGAAGGGAACCCGCACAGTCGGGGTGGGACGCCAGTACACAGGCGTGACGGGGCAGGTGGAGAACTGCCAGGTGGCCGTCTATCTCGTCTACACCGTGCCCGACTCCCACGCATTGATCGACCACCGCCTCTACCTGCCCTCCTCCTGGACCGAGGACGAGGACCGGCTCGCGGCGGCGGGGGTTCCCGGCGACGTCTCCTTCGCCACCAAGCCGGAGCTGGCCAGGCAGATGATCGCCACCGCCCTGCAGCACACACCGAAGGCGTGGGTGGCCGGCGACGAGGTCTACGGGCGCAACCCCGGCCTGCGCCACTTCCTGGAGAAACGCGGGGTCGGATACGTGATGGAGATGGCCGCCACCGACCGCCTCGCCACCCCGCGCGGGCCCGTCACGGTCAAGGAGCTGGCCGTCCTGGTCCCGGATGCGGCCTGGCAGAAGCGTTCGGCCGGGACCGGGTCCAAGGGCGAGCGGTTCTACGACTGGGCGCTCATCGACGACCGCTCCGATGAGCGCGGGGTGTGGTGGGTGCTGATGCGCCGCAACCGCACCACCGCCGAGCTGGCGTTCTTCCACTGCTACGCCCGTCAGGCGGTGCCTCTGGGACGTTTGGTGGCGGTGGCCGGACGCCGGTGGCGGGTGGAGGAGTCCTTCCAGCAGGGGAAAGGCCTGGCCGGGCTGGACGACCACCAGGTGAGGACATGGACGTCCTGGCACCGGTGGGGCCTGCTGGTGATGGTGGCCTACGCCTTCGTGGCTGTCTGCCGCCTACGGGAGCTGCGCCATCATCCGCCTGGACCGGGGCTGGTGGCGTTGACCTGCAACGAGATCGTCCGTCTGCTGCACGAGCTGTTCAGGGCCGAGCACAGCCGGGATTACGTGTTGGGCTGGTCGGTGTTCAGACGCGCACACCAGGCGCGGGCTCGACAGCTCCACTATCGGAGACAGGCGGCCCTGGAATCATGACAAAACGGAAGTCCAACTGTAGTACCGGTTGCCTCCACTGATGCTGACGGCGTCGAACTTCTTACCGTCGATGTAGGGAAGGAAATCCTTGGAGGAGATGAAGGACTCTCGCACGTTGGGCGCGGAAAAATCCTCCAGGAGCAGGTCGTTGTAGAAATCCGACAGGTCGTCAAATAGCGTTCTGGATGTCGAGTCGAGGTGCTGCCGGTACAGACGGAGTTCGCCGTTCGCATTCGCCAACTCACCATCGGCTTTTTCACAGGCGGTGACGAAGCTCCCCGCGTGGTCGGCCGTGGAGATCAGAGCGTTGATCCGCTTGACCTCCGCATCGGCTCCCGCTAGTTGCTCCGCCACTCGGGCGAGTTCCTCCGAACCGGGGAAACCCAGGCGCGACGTGAGGAGTTCCAGTTTCGCTTCGTGCTGTACCAGTGCCTGGAGCCCTCATTGATCAATCACGGGCATCCTCCACATGAATGTGCTCATCGTCACGGGCGACATTATCAAAGACTTGCGTCACGAAATAGGGGTAGCGCACCAAAAAGTCGAGTTTGGCCAACTGGCCTAGTCCATCGACGTGTGCGGCACTATCGGGACTTCGGCTGCCAAGTTGACCAGCAGATGAACTCGCAACTTGTGGTTATTCCGATCCCACAGGAAGTAGGTCCGATTTCTGGCTGGGAAATCGATGCGCAACCTGGGCCAATTCATGGAGGCCGACATTCGCTGTTGGAATCAGGAGCAGGTGGAACGCCGATTTTTGTCCATTCGTGTGGAAACAGGAGGGCCGAGGATATCCTCGGCCCTCCTGTTTCCACACTGCCATCTGATTGAAAAATTGGGGAGCTAGAATAGGCCAGGGTTGTTGTATTTATTCTTGCGTCGACTTTCAGGCCAGAATCTTCCTATCCTTTTTCTGGCATTTTTCGTCACGGAGGAGATGGATCCATCTCCTCCCAGTGCCCTTTTTGGTGATTCTTGCAGAGCTAGTCTCGTGAGAATTTCTGCATCGGTCTTAATGGTTCTCCACAGCTTTATCCCACCCTTTGTGATCTCCTCCTCTTTGTCTCCGGACTTTTCTAGAGTGAACACAAATATCCAAGAGTTTCCCTTCGGGGGAGGTGGAGGTCCTTCTGAGTTGCTGTCGGCAAGAAAGTACGTTCCATCGAGATTTTGATGCAGTCTAGGGTTTGCGAGATGACGAGCCCAGCTATTCCATACAGAGTAAGGAACGGCAAATCCACCGCCGACCCACTGATCGTGGCCAGCTAGTTGGAACTTGTAAGCCATCTGGTAGAAGGTCCTTTTGAAGACATTGGAAAGATTTGGTCCTTCTATTTTCTTTGAAAGGATTTCTTTTCCGGCTGCACCCTGAAGCTTCTTGTGAAATTCAGAGGCATTGGTTTTAATTTCTTCTTCAAGGAGCTCGACAGCGTGTTTGTATGAACCGTGGAAGTCCATGGTTTGGAGCTCTAGGATGCCAAATCTTCCGAGGGACAACTCTGGCTCTATGCTTGTTAGCTCTACAAGAGTCCAATCGAAGGAGAACTCTGGCGAGAATGGAGTTTTTGAGATTCCAATCTCACCGCCAAGTTTTTCTTGGAAATAGACAAGTACGTTGTCGCCACTTTTGATTGCCTGGCTTATTTGTTCTCGAATCCCTGGGCTGCTGAGCTTTGGGGCGGCTATAAAGTGCAGAGTAGCTTCTTCGGGGTACCTGAAAAGGCGTCGAGCAGCCTGTTCCATGAAATTCGGGTCAAGAGCTCTACTCGGGCATACAAGCCAGTCGTGGCGCTCAGTGTCTACCACAGTACTTACCGTGCATACCCCGCGAGCCTCCTCGCGCTTCGTGCAAGTCTTTTGCTCGCCTGTGGCGAGGCTGAGGAAGGGGCAGTGTTTCTGCTCCTGCGCGCTGAGGGCAGAGTGCCCGGATGCAACCTTTGGGTACACTCTGTATCCGTAGTACTCTGCAATGTAGTTGCCAGTCTCTTTGCTGCTATCTTCTCGCATAACGGTTCATCATGCCAGATCAGGCGTGTTCTGTTAAGAGGTTAGAACAAGTAAGAGCTTTGGTTGCAAGAGTCTGCCCTTTTCTTGGCTGCTTCTGTGAAATGCTCGGTGACTTCAAATCCGATGCTATTCCTCCCATTTTGCTTGGATACGGTTAGCGATCGTCCTGTACCGCAAAATGGGTCAAGAACAAGCCCTCCGGGGGGGCAAGAGCTCAGTATCCTTGGCTTGATCAGAGCCTCGGGAAACGTTGCCGAATGCCCATCGGAACCGGATTTGACATTCGTAGTGACTACGTCGCGCGAACCGGACTCAGTTTCTTCGACATCATAGTAGTACTTCGGGCGTCCTTCTGTTGGCTTTTTTACGAAGTGAAAAAAATGCTCATGTGAAAGGCGAAGCCGATCTTTTTCTGGGCGAGGAGGGACATTGGGTTTGTTCCAAATCACGTCATTTCGCAAAATCCACTTTGCCTCTTGCATTGCGATAGCAAATCGTGCTGGAATGAGAAGAAGTTGTTTTTCTTGCCTGTATCCACCCATGGGGGTTTTGCGGCGCATTCGCGGGTTGTCTCCCATGCCCTGCCTGCCGTTCATGCGAATGCTGGACCAGCGGGCAAAGTAAGTGTCGCCTAGGTTGACCCAGATATTTCCTCCGGGCTTTAGGGATGGTCGGAGTCGGTCGAAAATCTCAACAAGATGGTGGATGAACCATTCCGGAATTGGCTCCATTCCGAGAATTCCACCATGCTCCTTGTACCATTCATATGAAGGGGTTTCGTGGGGTTCGGGGTTGCTATTTTTCCACTCTGCGAGGATTTCTTCGTTGTGTTCCATTCCATACGTCCGAAGGCCCCAATATGGGGGAGATGTTATTATGAGGTCTACGGAATTTTCTTGGAGTTTTTCTGCAAGGTCGTATGCATCTCCCTGCCATACGTCAATCGTTGAAATAATTTCGGGAGCTATCTCAGTCATGTCTGAAGCATACCGGGCTGTGCCGACCGTTGAGCTTGGTCCACAGGCCGAACCATGTGCAACGCAGGTTCTTTGGGATGCTCTCGCGGGTGTGGAAGTCTGCGATGTAGCGCGAGACACTCTGGCGGTGGGACCCCGTGCGGGCGTAGGTTGCGGATGAACGGTCTCGTTGGGTCTGTCTTGCGACAGCTCGGAGCTCATCTCATATGGATTCGTGGTAGTCTTACCCGTTTTCGATGGTTGAGCTCTTGGTGCTGGACGGCTCAGGCGCGTCGACCACGAGGTCTTGGCTGTCATCATCTTTGTGGTCATGACCGGCTGCATCTGGGCTCAGTTCCTGCCAGTGCTCGGTCCCTCCGCTCCCGCCGTGGCACCGGCGGCGCTTCACCGAGTGCAACTGGGCTCGGGTCTGGGCCAAGCTGCGCTGCCTGCTCCTAAGTGGACTCAGGTTCCGAGGTGAGCTGGACTGGTCACGCTGTGCGATCGACTCGGCGAACATGCGTGCCAGAAAAGCGGGCCGACAGGGTCGAATCCTGTCGATCGGGGCAAGAAGGATGCACAGATCCACCTGGTCACCGAACACAAGGGGGTACCACCCTCAGTGGCCCTCTCCGGTGCGAACCTGCACGATAGCTAGGCCCTGCAATCCCTGGTGCATGATATGCCGTCCATCTGTTCCCGGCGTAGACCTCGGCAACGCAAGCCAACCACGCTGCACGGAGACAAGGGTTGTGCCCACGATCACCTGCGCCGATGTATCAGAAAACGTGGGAGCGTCCGTCGCTTTGCACGTAAAAGCGTGGAGTCCTCCTGGCGACTGGGGCGATGTTTGTGTCAGATTGGCGTGTTTATGGCCTGGCTGGTCGGCTGTCGATGTCTGCGTTGCCATTATGAGTGCAAGGCCACGCACTTCCTTGCCTTCGCAGTATTTCTTGCACGTTGATCTGTCATCGCCGACTCCCAAACGAGCTAAGCTTTTATGTTGGACTCTGCCGGTCCTGTGGCTCTGTGATGGAGTCTGTGAGCTTTCAGAAACTTCCGATGATCGGAAGGGCCGTGGTTCTTGGCTTGGTCGGGTGCACAGCCTCCGCAACGGCATCGACCTGGGCAAGAAGTACCCCCGGCTCGGTGTCGAGGTCCAGGACGTGCTGGTGCACGGTGATCCCCGGGTCGCCGTGCAGGCGGTGTCGGCTGCCGGTGACCCCCGAGCCGGCCGCGTACACGAGGTGGCCCTCGCGGAGACCGAGGCGGGTGCAGTAGGCCAGCATCTGGTAGAGGTCCCCCGTGTGGCTGCCCGCCTCCCGACTGCGTTTGTACTTGGCGTCGACCACGCCGGCGGGCGCCCCGGCCCCCGGGGGTTCGTAGACCAGGTCGGGCCGGAGCTGGGCGGTCCCCGCGTGGTCCAGATGGAAACGGCGGTCCTGGAGCAGGCAACGGCCCCCCGCGGCACCCAGGGACTCGGCGAGCGCGCGGGTCACGAAATCCTCGAACACCTGCCACATCCGCAGGACGAGACCGTCAGCCCGGAGGGCGTGGTCCTCGCCGAACTCGTAGGAGTGCGAGTTCAGGACGAGCTCGGCCAGCCTGAGCGGGTTCTGGAGCCGGGTGTTCAGACGACTGGGCTGCCAGACGGGCAGCTGGCGGCCCGGGGGCAGCGCGCTCACCCCGTCCAGGCGTACGGCGACCCGGCGGAGGAGGGCACGTGTGCCGGGCGAGGTGCCGGGTGCGCGCATCAGTCTGCGTGCGGCGGCGAGCAGGATCCGGTTCTCGGCGATGTCCGCGGTGTGGTCGTCGTAGCGGACCTCCGCAGGAAGGAGCCCGCCGTACCTGCGTCGGATCTGCTCGGCGGTGCGCAGACGACCGCGGATCACCGGCGCCGACTCCTCCACGGTGCGGTAGCCCATGAGAACGCCCTGGCCCAGGGCCCGCTCGCACATGCGGGCGAAGGCGTGCGCGACGGCGGGGACGAGGTCGTCGTGTTGTTGCACGTCCACCGCCTCCCGGTGCCAGGTCATGCCTGTCTGGGCGTAGCCGAGAAGGAAGAACAGGCGCTGGACCGCGAGTTTGGGGGTGATGACCAGCTCGATCGACTCCCCGCCGGCGCTCAGCCGCACGGACCCGACCATCTCCCGGTCCGCGTTGACCCGCCAGAGACCGTCGGGTTCCGGTGCCACCGTGACAAGCCCGGAGGCGGCGAGCAGAGCGGCCTGCGGCGCGGAGAGACACACCCTCCGCCGGGGCCTGTGCTCGGTCAGGCGCAGGACGTCCGTCATGGGTTCTCGGTCAGGCCCAGGGCCTTGCGGAGGGAGGCGAGCCCGTACCTGGCCTCGACGTCGGTGCCGTCGCCGTAGTGGTGCTCCTCCAACAGGGGGAGGACCTGGTGGCGCCACACACGGTCCAGGCCCCTGTCGGTGTGCGCCGAGGGCCGCATGAGGTACGAGGGGCCGATCCGGAAGTCGCGGTCGTCGATCCGGCTGTTGAGCTCGTCCAGCAGGAGCGCCGCGGTCTCGGGTAGTTCGTGGTGGCGCAGCCACTGCCGCAGGACCGACGCGACCGGTTCCGCGCTCGGGTGCAGCTCGGCGAACCAGAAGCGGCGGCGCATCGCCGTGTCGACCAGGGCGATCGAGCGGTCCGCGGTGTTCATCGTGGCGATGATCAACAGGTTCCGGGGCAGGTCGAAACCGGGGTCGGCCTCGGATCCGTACAGCAGCCTCACCGACCGGTTCCGGTACTCCAGCAGGTAGTAGAGCTCCCCGAAGACCTTGGCCAGGTGGCCTCGGTTGATCTCGTCGATGATGAGGACGAACGGTTCCCCGGGGTGTTTGCGTGCGGCGTTGGCCAGGCTGCGCAGGGGGCCGTGGGTGAGGGTGAATCCGGAGGGGCGCTCGGAGTCCCCGGGGTGGGGACGGTAGCCCTCGAAGAAGTCCTCGTAGGAGTAGGACGGGTGGAACTGCACGAGTTGGACGTTTTCGGGGCGGTCACCGGTGAGGTGGCGGGCCAGCTCCTGGGCGAGGTACGTCTTGCCGGTCCCGGGGGGACCGTAGAGGACCAGTTGGGGTTTCTCGCGCAGCAGGTCCACGCACTCCGACAGCCATTCCCGGTCCACGAACACGCTCTTGGCGAACTCCTCGGTGGGCTCGGGCAGCTCCGCCTCCCGCAGGAGGGCGGGCCGCTCGCGATGGCCATCGATCAGCTGTTCCAGCTCGCGGCGGAACCCGGTGAGTTCGAGTAGCTCGGTGTTGGGCGTGCCGATCCTGCCCGCCAGCTCGTTCGACAGGTCCCCCCTCAGGTCGAGAGGGGTATCCGGGGTGTGCCACGACACCGGACGAATCAGCTGGCCCGGGTCCGAGGGGCCGCCGAAGCGGAGTTCGTCGTCGGTGACCGTCCCGAGGTGAACCTCGCGACCGACGTTGGTGAGGACGATGTCCCCGCTCCGCATCCTGGAGACGAAACTGTGAAGTGCGAAGACGAGTCGCTCGCGCTCTTCGGCCGACCGGTGCTGGTGGAGGTTGGCGACGGTGTCGCGGACGACGGCCTCGCCCACGCCCGAGCGCAGGATGTCGGCTCCGTTCGCCGTCAGGGAGCACTCTCCCCGCTCCACCCAGGACGCGTGGACGGAGCCGTCCTCACCGAGGTCCGTGCCGCGGATCAGCCATGCGCGTGCGGGGAGCGGGGCCCGGTCGGGAGCTGCGTCATCGGTGGAGATCTGTTCGGTGAGCTCGGCACGGGAAACACGGTGGCTGGCGAGGGTCCAGCCACCGGGGCCGAGGATGCCGTCGGTGTCCAGCAGTGCGTTCGCCGAGGCCTGTTCCGCTTCGGTGAAGTGAGCGCACTCCGGTGCCCGGCCTTCCTCGTCCAGGACGCGGTGCCAGCCCTCTGCGCGTGTCGCTGACAGGTGTTGCATCAGTGTTGTGGGGTCCAGTCCGGTCACCTCGGCAAGGTCCTTCAGACTGACCCAGCGCCCCTCGGGCAGGGACTGGAGGACGTCATAGGCCAGGTCGTAGCTGCCCTTGGCACGCTTCCACTCGTGGTAGCGGAGCTTGATGAGGGGCTTGAGGTCCTCATGCGCATCGAGGTTGGACAGTGTGTGGCGTCCAGCCCCTGTCAGTTCCCAGGTTCCGTCCCCGTCCTTGCGCATCCACCCGGCCTTGACCGCCTCCGCAGCGATCCAGCCCAAGTGGGTGAACAGGCTCGTCTTCCCTGAAGTGCTTTTCTCCCAGGCCTCTTCCAGTCCGGAGCTCGCGCCGAGGATGAGGTTCCAGACGGTGTTCTTGTGCAGACCTTCGGGGTGCTTGTCCAGCGTCGCGAAGAGCGTGTGCGTGATCCTGGCGCTGAGTTCGCTACGGGATGCCAAGGAGGGGACCTTCCAGGGGGAGGGGCAGGGCTGCGGGGATGACGAGCGTACAAGCGTCTTCGCGCCACCCGGCGCCATCTGCCCACCGCAGAGCCTCCCCGGTCCGTTATGGCCGGAAGCGGCCAGGGGACCGAAGTCCCGGTCGCGGCAGGGCGTCGGCTGGTAGAACGTGTGGCGGAGTGGCAGCGGGCCGTGACCGGGCGGTCCTTTCCGGGGGACGGGAGCGTGCGCGGGTGCGGCAGAGTGCGTTGGTGGCCAGGGTCGGCTTCGAGGACGACGTCACGGAGGAGGAGGCGGATCAGCACACCCGTGACCTGGTACTCCTCCTGGAGGACCTGGACGTCGACGAGGTCCGGGCGGTGGAGGGAGAGGCCGTCTCCGGGACCAGGTCGGCGGACCCCGCGACCGTGGCCGGCGCCGTGCTGGTCACCGGGATCCTCCTCAAACCGGTGCTCACCGCGGTCGTCTCGCTCGTGGGGACCTGGCTGGAACAGAGTGGTCAGCGGTCGGTGACGGTGGAGGTCGAGGGGGCCAAGGTCACCGTGCGGGGGCGTGTGGCGCCCGGTGAGGTGGAGGGCTACGTCCGGGCCCTGCGCGACGGCGGTTCCGGCCCCGGCATCGCATCCGGGAAGGGCGACGCGTGAGGCGTACCGCGATCCTTCTCGGAGTCAACCGCTACGACGATCTCGACGACCTGCGTTCGCCGCACGAGGACGTCGGTGCGATCGAACGGGTCCTGAAGGACAACGGCCACTACGACCGGATCGAGACGCTCCTCGACCCCACACGCGACGACGCCATGGAGGCACTGGAGGCGGCCCTGTCGGAGGGCATGCCCGACGACCTCCTCCTCGTCTCCTTCTCCGGGCACGGGCTCAAGGACAAGAGGGGCAGGCTGCACCTGGCCCTGCGGGACACCCGCCGCAAGCGGCTGGAGACCACCGCGCTGTCCGCCGAGGTCCTCAAACGCCTGTTGGAGGACTCCCGCATGCGCCGCAAGGCGCTGCTGCTCGACTGCTGCCACGGCGGTGCCTTCGCCGACGGGTTCGCGACCCGCTCCGCCGGTGAGGAGGCGGAACCGCTCGACCTCGAACGGCAGCTCAGCGACGGCGCGGGCACCTACGTCATCGCCGCCTCCGGTGCGCTGGAACTGGCCAGGGAGGGAGACAACGCGCACGGCGCGCGGCCCTCGCCCTTCAGCGCGGCGGTCGTGCGGGGCCTCGGCGGGGCCGCTCCCGACTCCAACGGTGACGGGTGGATCGACGCGGTCGACCTCTACCAGTACGCGCACAGGGAGGTGGACCAGGTGGACGGCCAGCGCGTCACGGTGTCCACTCTCGGGGTGCGGGGGTCGCTGGTCCTGGCCCGGCACACGGGTTCGGCCACCGCGGCCGACCTGCCGGGCGGCTCCGGGCGGACCGGTCGGGTCGGCTCGGCGCACGCGGAGGGGGCGGCGGCACGCGGGCCCGACGTGGAGCCTTCTCGAACCGGTCGGGAGCGGACCGGCCGATGGAGCTGGCAGGGCTACCTGGACTACCTGCGCGACTGCCTGGTCCGGCAGAGCGTCCTGCAGCAGCTGCCCGATGCCAGCGGCCGGGACGCGGCGGTCTGCGAGATGGACTCGGAGGTCCTCCTCGGCCGGGCGCAGGAACGGTGGCGGCTGACCGGTCGCGCCGAGACCCTCGCGCGGGAGGCGGCGAAGGAGGGCCGTCCGCTGCGCTACGGCTACCCGGCGGTGCTCTTCGACCCCGTGCGGTCCGACCGCGGCCCCGGCAGGAAGGCCAAGCTCGCCCCGCTGTTCGTGATGGACGTGGAGATGGCCGAGGAACCCGATGGCCACTTCCTGGTGCCGGTCGGGGAACCGGAGCTGAACCGCGAACTCCTGGTCTCCGCGGCCGGCCTGGACGACGGGGACATCGAGGAACTGGTCACCTGGTTCGAGGTCGACTGGGACGGGGGAGAGGTCTCCGGCCTCGCCGACAAGGCGCGCACGGTCTGCGACCGGCTCGGGCTGGCCCGGGTGGACGACCTGGTCGCCGGTGAACTCCGCACCTCGTTGGACGTGCGCCGCGGTGCGCGCCGCGGGGCGCAGAACGCCGCTCTCCTCTACCGCGGCGACCCCGCGGGCGCAGCCGTCAAACAGCTTCTCGGCGATCTCGACCACCGGGGCAAGGGGATCCGGGGTCGATACCCTCCCGGGCACGGCGCTGGCGGCCCTGTCCGACCCCCGGCACGCGGTCAGCGGTTCCGGGTCCGCGCTGCCGGTGGTCACCGGCCGCAGCAACGCCGCACAGGAGGAGATCCTGGCCTCGGCCATGGGCCGGGTCCTGACCGTGGCCACCGGCGCCCCCGGCACAGGCAAGAGCGAACTCATCACGTCCGTGGTCACCACCGCCGTCGCGGCCGGGCAGTCGGTCCTGGTCGCCTCCACCAACAACACGGCCGTGAACGAGGTGGTCGCGCGGGTTAACGGGCTCGCTCCGAAGGCCGACCTGGTGGTGCGCACCGGCAACCAGGAGCACAGGGCCGCCGAACCCGAGATCCTCAACGGACTCCTGGCCGCCGAATGGGACCCCGCCGACACGGCCACCGCGCGGGCCCGACTCGTGGTCCACCAGCGCGCTGTGGGGGCGGCCCAGCAGGAGCTGGCCGTGGCAGAGGAGGCCGAGCGCAGGCTGGCGGTGCTGGCGGTCACACGCAACCGGCAGCTACGGAACCTGCCCCGCGGGGTCGGTCCGGACGTCTTCGCGGGGCCCCGGGAGCTGCGCCGGTGGACCCGCCACGCTGAGGCAGCGCTGGAGTCCCGGTGGACCCGGTGGTGGCACCGTCTGCTGACGCGGCGGGGGCTGCGCATCCCGGGGACCGATGAGGAACTGTCGCAGGTCCTGGCCTTCCTCACCACCGAGGGGGAGTGGCGGGAACTGCGCGAGCGGGTGGGGGAGGGGGCGCGCCCGGAGGCGGCGGTCGCCCGGATCCGCGACCTGCGGAAAGAGCGGCGCCAGGCGAGCAAGGAGTTCCTGTTGGGCCGGGTCGCGGAGTCGCTGCACCGGGGCCGCACCGTCGTGGAGGGGAGGTTGCGCGACCTCGCCTCGGGCCAGAACGGATGGAAGGGCATGAAGGCGCTGGTGCGCACCGTGCCCGCCTGGGCCACCACGTCCCGCTCGGTGCGCGGGGTCTTCCCGCCCGATCCGGGGCTGTTCGACCTGGTGGTGGTCGACGAGGCCAGCCAGTGCACCGTCGCCGACCTGCTTCCGCTGCTGTACCGGGCCAGGCGCGCGCTGGTGATCGGCGACCCGCACCAGCTCCAGCCGGTCAATCCGATGACCGGGCAGGACGACCGCAGGATCCAGGCGGTCCACGGGCTTCCCGAGACCGAGATGGGGGAGCGCTCCCTGGCCTTCACCGGCTCCTCCGCCTACCACGTGGCCGCCTCCGCGCTGGTGGCGGGCGGGGGCGAGGTGCTGTGGCTGGACGAGCACTACCGCTGCCATCCCGACATCGTCGCGCCGGTGAACCGGCGCTTCTACGGTGACCGGCTCGCGGTGCGCACCGACACGACCGACCTGGCCGCCCCCGGGGACCGGGCTGTCCAGTGGATCGACGTGCGCGGTGCCTGCGAACGCCCGGGCGGGCGCTCCTGCCTCAACCGGGACGAGGCGGAGGCGGTACTCGACCTGCTCCGCCGACTCTGGCGGACCCTCCCGCCGGAGGCGACCATCGGCGTGGTCTCACCCTTCACCGCCCAGGTCCGCTGGATCGAGGAGCAGCTGGGCAAACGCGCGGCCGAGAGGATCCGGGTGGGGACGGCGCACCGTTTCCAGGGCGGTGAGCGGGACGTGGTCGTGGTCTCGCCCGCCGCGGCCGAGGGTGTGAACCGGCACAGCGGCCAGTGGGCGCTGCAGCAGCAGAACCTGTGGAACGTGGCGGTCACCCGGGCGCGCTCGCGCCTGTATGTCGTGGGCGACCGGGGGTACTGGGCCGCGCAGGGAGGACTGCTCTCCGACCTGGTCGCCGAGACCGGGACCGCAACCGCGCCCGCCCTGGACGAGGCCGCGAGCCTGCTGTTCGAGGCCCTCACCAACGGTGGGTCCTCGCCCCGGGTCGGCCGCCACGTCGAGGGATACGTCTGCGACCTGCTCGTTCCCGCCCGGGACGGGGACACGGCCGTGGTGATCGACCGACCAAGGTCGGGCACCACCGCCACGCCCGCGCCGGGGCGCGCGCTCCAGCGCACCCTGGACCGAACGGCCCTGTTCGCGTCGGTGTCCGGGCTGCGCACCGTACGCGTCCCCGAATGGCGGTGCCTGGCGGAACCCGAGACGGTGGCAGCCGAGCTCATGGCCGGGTAGCGGGTCCTGTCGGAGCGTGAATGAGCCCCGCGTCGGGACACCGTTCCGTCCGTACGCTGCCAGGCCGCCGTTCGAGGCCCTCTGGCACCGGGGTCAGAGGGCCTGCGCTGCGCCGGAACAGGTGGTCAGCGCACTGGCGTCGTCTGGGCCAGGGCGATGCGCCAGTCGTCGCCCTCGCGGACCAGCGTGCAGGACATGACGCCCTCCATGGGAGCGGAGGACTTCGCCTCGGGGCGCTCGTCGAAGACGGTCTTGGTCAGGCTGACGAGGGCGACGTCGCGCGTGACGAACCGGATGTCGTCGACGCGCAGCGCAGTCCGGACGTCCTTGAGCGGGGTGGAGAGCGCTTCGGCCATCGCGGAGGTGAAGGCCTCCCGGCCGAAGAGCCGCCGCCCGCCGAAGTTGATGATCACGACGTCGGAGGTGTGCAGTGCCGGGAGTGCGACGGGATCGTTCTGGGTCAGGTCTGCCCGGGCAACGAGGTCGCGGATGCGCCGCTCGTCGGTGTCGCGGTCGGGGAGTGTCGTGCTCGTGGTGTCCATGGGGGAAAGCTAGAAGCTCAACTTATGTTCATGTCAAGGCGCCAGCCCCCCACCCCCCTCAGGCCAAAATCAGCCGGGGCCCCTCGGGGGGCTTGGGCCGGGGCGCCCACTCGCGGGGGTAGCCGAGGGAGACCTCGATGTGGGGCACGCCGTCCACGGTGATGGTGCGCGGGATGTGCAGGTGCCCGTAGACGACGGCGCGGGCGCGGTAGCGCGTGTGCCAGTCGGCGGTGGCCTCGGTGCCGCACCACTGGGCGAACTCGGGGTAGCGCAGGACGCGCGTGGGTTCGCGGACCAGGGGGAAGTGGTTGGCCAGGACGGTGGGGACATCGGGGTCGAGGGCGTCCAGGCGCTCGCGCGTGTACTCCAGCCGGGCGCGGCACCAGGCGTCGCGGCCCGGGTGGGGGTCGGGGTGCAGCAGGTACTCGTCGGTGCACACGACCCCGGACGCGTGGGCGACGGCGAGCGCCTCCTCCTTGGTGCGGGTGCCCTCGGGACGGAAGGTGTGGTCGTACAGCACGAACAGGGGCGCGACGACGACCGGTCCGTCCGGGCCGGGCCACACCGGGTAGGGGTCCTCGGGGGTGTGCACCCCCAGGCCGCGCAGCGACTCGACGAGGTACTGGTAGCGGGCCTCGCCGCGCAGCTGGACCGGGTCGCGCGGGGTGGTCCACAGCTCGTGGTTGCCCGGAGTCCACACGACGGTGGAGAAGCGCTTGCTCAGCAGCTCCATCGCCCACAGGACGTCGCCCGCCGTCTCGGCCACGTCGCCGACGACCAAGAGCCAGTCGTCGTCGGAGGCGGGCCGCAGGGCCTCGGTGAAGGCACGGTTGTCGTCGTGCCGGACGTGCAGGTCACTGATGGCGACCAGGCTCATCGTCCGCGTCCCCCTTCGCTGGTCGTGGATCGGCGACACCCTACACACCCGGACGGGCCCGTGTCCGGGCGCCCCGGCCCCGTGTCCCGCCGCCCCGGCCGCGGGGCGGCCGAGGAATTGCCCCCGCCCTCTGCTTGACTCCTCCCATGAACGTGCGTGAGGCGCTGCCGGACGAGATGGCGGCGGTCGGGGAACTGAGGGTCGGGGCCTACCGGGCGCTGGGGCTGCTGAAGGAGGGCGACCCCTACACGGACTCGCTCCGCGCCCTGGGGACCGACGGCCGGGGTGAGGTGCTCGTGGCGGCCGAGGGTGAGCGGGTCGTGGGCACGATCCTGTTCGTCCCGTGGTCTGAGTCCAGCAAGGTCGCGCGAGGCCCCGACGAGGCGGAGGTCCGGGCCTTCGCGGTGGCGCCCGAGGCCCAGGGCCGCGGGGTGGGCCGTTCCCTGGTGCGCGCCGTGGCCGCGCGGGCCTCGGAGCGGGGGGTGTCCCGGCTGGTCCTGTCCACGCAGCCGTCGATGCTCGCGGCGCAGGCCCTCTACCGGGCCCACGGGTTCACGCGCACCCCCGAACGCGACTGGACCCCCGGCCCCGGGGTCGACCTGCTGACCTACGCGCTCGCGCTGCCGGAACGGGTGGCGGCCCCGCGCCCGGCCCCGCGCCCGGCCGACCGGGGCTGAGCCGCACCAGCCCCGGGCCGCCCCCGCCCCCCGCCTCCCGCCCCGCCGCTACCCGCGGCCCGCATGCTCCTCCCGGCCGGCCCCGCCGACGTCCGCCTCCCGCCCCGCCCCCACGTCGAAGGCCCTGTCGCACGCCGCCCTGACCCCGTCGTTGTGGGTGGCCACCACCACCGCGCACCCCTCCCGGGCCAACTGCCGCAGGACGTCCACCACCATCGCCGCGTTGGCCCCGTCCAGGGCGCCCGTCGGCTCATCGGCCAGCACCAGCGAGGGCTGCTTGACCAGCAGGCGGGCCAGGGCGACGCGCTGTTGCTCTCCGCCGGACAGGTGGTGCGCCCTCTCGCCCTCCCGCCCCGCCAGGCCGACCCGGTCAAGGGCCCTGGCCAGGGCTCGGGCGTGGTCGGGGCGGGTGCCGCGCCGCCGCGCCACGTCCAGGTTGGCCCGGACGGTGGCGTTCTCGATGAGGGCGTAGTCCTGGAAGAGGTAGCCGAGCCTGTCGCGGCGGAAGCGCCGCCGCCCTCCCGGCCCCAGGCGGGTCAGGTCGGTGCCCTCGAAGAGGATCCGCCCGCCGCTGGGGGTGTCGAGCAGGCCCAGGCAGTTGAGCAGGGTGGTCTTGCCCGAGCCGCTGGCGCCGACGAGGGCGACCGTCTCCCCGGCCCCGACGGTCAGGCGCAGGTCCTGCCACAGGACGCGCGGCCCGAACGACTTGGCGAGGTTCTCGGTGGTGATCATGGTGTTTCCCGTTGGTCTCAGGCCTGCGAGGAGCCTTCGCGGACGATGCGGCGGTGGAGGAGGGCCAGGGCGGCCAGGGTCAGGGCGAGCCCGGCCGCGGTGACGGCCACGGCGTAGAGGGGCTCCAACCCGGTGGTCGGCACCAGTTGCGGCGGCAGGGCGCGACCGGGGTCCTCCAGCGCCCGCAGCGTGGTGAGGGAGTCCCACGCGGCCCAGCCCGCGAAGCCGAGCCCGATCGCGGCCTCCACGGCGAGGAAGCGCCGGTGGGCGGCGACGAACGTCCACCCGCTGATGTGCCGTGCGAAGACGGTCTGGGCGTGCGTGCGGACGTGGACCAGGCACGCGGCGGCACCGGTCATCAGCAGGACCGCGGTGCCGGCGGCCAGGGCGAGCAGTTCGACGCGCAGCTGGGTGAGCTGGGCGGCGTGGGCGGCGGCGGCCTTGGCGCGGATCGGCTGGACCGTGTTGACGTACTCGGCCACCCGGGGGTCGGCGCGGGCCTCCTCGACCACGCCCGGGTCGGGGAACAGCAGGGCCTCGTGCGTCATGTAGGTGAGGTAGGTCCGGTCGGAGAGCGCGGTGCCGTCGGGCAGGGCGACGATCACCGGATCTTGTAGGAAGGGGGCCGCGTCCAGCCCGCGCGGGTCCTTCGACCCGTAGGTGAACACCCGCTGGCCGTCGGCCAGCGGCAGGACCTCGATGTCGGCCGCGGTTCCCGTGCCCCCGGCCTGGAGCCCGTACCAGGCGGGCATCTCCGCCTCGACGCCGTCCCGGCGGTCGGCGTGGGCCCGCGGCACCAGGACCCGGACCCGGTCCGGGGAGGGGGCGGCGCCGTAGCGCGTGCCGTCGGGCGACACGACCTCCTGGCGTGCGAGGTAGGTGTCGTTGACCACCAGCACGTCGAAGTCGGGCCGGGGGGCGCCGACCGGCACGAGTGCCTCGGGGGGGTGCTGTTCGGCCAGGACGAGCTGCCCGTCGAGGTCGGCCCCGCGCAACCAGGGGCCGAGCAGGGACTCGGCGGTCGCGGGGTCCTCGAACGCGGTGCTGCCGTTGAGGGTGGCGTGCGAGGTCTCCCCGGTCCGGGCGAACACCTCCAGCGCGGCGCGCTGCTCCCGTGCGGACTGCGCGAGGTGGACGGCGCTCGCCAGGACACCGAGCAGGAGGACCATGACGGGGACGCGCACCAGGTAGACGGCGGCCCGGGTGCTGCGGACGGGAAGGCGCCCCCGGAGCGCGGGCAGGACGCCGGTGGCGTGCACGAGGCCGAGCACCGCGGCGTGGGCCACCACCGCCGCCGTGGCGAAGACACCGAGGAGGGCCAGCGCGACGGCGCAGTAGAGGCCGAGCTGGTTCCACCCGTTGTAGAGGCCCAGGGCGACCAGGGTGAGGGCGCCGACGGCGGGCAGGGCGAGGCCCCACAGGCGCGCGATCCGGCCCAGGTCGCCCAGGAGGATCCGGGTGTAGGAGTGCCCGTGCAGGCGCCGGACCGCGTAGTCCCGGGAGCCGAGCAGGACGCCCGCCCCGATCGAGGTGGCGCCCACCAGCAGGGCCATGGCCAGGACGTGGAAGAGGGGACCGCCCAGGAACGACTCCCACAGGCGTGCCTGGCTCGCGCCGGTGCTGGCGCCCAGCCCGTGGTCGGCGAGCGCCTCGGCGAGCACCGTCGCGTTCTCGGCCGGCCCGAAGACGAGGTAGTTGCCGCGGAGGCCGCGGCCGTCCAGGTCCTCCACGGGGTGGACGCGCAGTTCCATGGTGCGGCCGAAGGACGGGTACCCGTCGGTGAGCCAGCCGGCCTCGGCGGAGCCGGGGTCCCCGACGGCCAGGTACATGTGCCACAGGGAATCGGGAGTCCGCACGTCCGGCGCGATGAAACCGATCGCGATGCCGCGCTCCTCGGCCACGCGTTCGAGGGTCCGCGCGACCTCCTCGCCGTCGGAGGTGCCCTCGTCCTCGACGATCCACACCGCCGCCGAGTGCCGTGCGGTGGGGATCGTCAGCTCCCAGGTCGCGAGCAGCAGCGCGGCGATGAGCGCCGCGAACAGCAGGAACGAGACGTGGGCGAGGGAGAGGGTGCGGTTGGGCATGGTGTCCTGGCGCGTGGTCGGGCAGAAGGTGTGGGCCGGTGCGGGGGCGGTCCCGTGGGCCCCGGGGCGCTACCCGCAGTGCCGCCAGTAGGTCTCGTTGTTGCTGGCGGCGCGCGGTGCGGAGGCCTTGGACGTCTTCCCCGGCAGCATCGCCGCGGACGTGACGGTGTACGTGCCGACCGCCGTCGACCCGTGGCACAGCGTCGAGTGGAAGTAGTCCGAGTACACCCTTCCGGTGGTGAGCCCGTGGTACCAGGTACCGCCGCCGACGTAGCTGACCGCGGCTCCGGCGGCACCGGCCGTTCCGGCGGCGAGCCCGGCGGCGAGCACCAGGGTCGTCGCGGCACGCTTCAGGGGGTGGGCCATGTCGTTCCCTCTCACGGTCTCCGGCACCGGTGGCGCCGGGGACCTTCGTGGTGTGGGGCGGCGCTGCGCGGGGCGTCCTCGGCAAGGCCCTCCCGGCCGCGCACCAGGAGCTTCTTCGGTCTCGGGGTGGGCAACGGTCGGGATACGGCGGCGCACCCGTGGAGACAGGCTGTGCTCCGTGCTCCTGTCCCGCCCATGTCGCCGCGAGGGAAAAGTACCGCAGCGGAGCGCCATGGTAACTCTTCGTGGCCACTATTGGACAGGGAGAGGTCCGTGTCGGATGCTCCGGCGCCCTGGCCTGCGTCTTCGCCCGGTCATACCGGGGGGCGGCGACGGCGCCGCGGAGGCCGACCGGTGGCACGTGTGCGGTGACCGGCCCGCGGGTAGCGGCGGGCGGATCGGGCCCCGGGCCCGCGTCAGCCCCCGTCGCGCAACCGGGCCAGCTCGGCCCGGAGCTCCTCGGCCAGCCCGACGGCGCGGTCCAGGCCGGACGCGCCCTCGGCCTCGATGTCGAACACCACCCGGTCCGAGCGGTGCCAGCTCTCGAACCACTCCAGGGGCGCGCCGTTCCGGTCGAACGTCCCGCCCTCCAGCGGTAGGAGCGGGGCCTCGGGGCCACAGAAATTCACACCGGGCCCCGTCCGGACGGTCCTCCCTGCGCGCCGCCGTGCGCGGCGGACCGGCGTCCGCACGGGCGTCAGGAACGCACGACCCCGCCTACGCCGGGGCGGTCCGCGGGGGCGGCCGGGGCGCGGCGGGCGCGCAGGTGGTGGACGAGCACGGCCAGGGTCGCGGCCAGGAAGAGCACCTGCATCGCGGTCCGGATCGGCAGGTTGTCGGTGAACCCCTCGCTCGCCCCGGTGGTGATCGAGTAGACGTTGGCGGGGAACATCACGACCAGCAGGGCGCTGAGCCCGGCCGCGGCCCACGGCGAGGTGCGGGACCACAGGAGTCCGGCGGCCCCGGCCAGCTCCAAGGCCCCGGTCACGGTGACCAGGAGGCCGGGCGCGGGCAGTGCCGGCGGGACCATGGCGATGAGCTCCTCGCGCAACCCGACGAAGTGCACCGTGCCGGTGAGGACGAACATCGCCGCGAGGCCGCCGCGCAGCGCGAGCGGCCACGAGCGCAGCGGGCGCACGCCGACCGCGCCGAGTGCGAGCAGTGCGGCGGTGACGCCGACGAGGGTGATGAGCGGTTCCATGGTGGGCCTCCGGCGGGCGGTGCAACGAAATCTTTCTAGTGGAAAGATTGCCCCATCCGCCCCAACTTGTCAATGGAAAGATGTGGGTGGAGGCCGAGCCCGGGCAAGAGGGGAGGGGTGCGGGGCGGGGAGTGGGGGACCCCGGGTCATGGGGGCGCAACAGCATGCGGGGGAGGGTCGGGTCGGCGGGGCACAGCCGGGGAGGATACGCGGTCAGGGCGGGGAGGCGAGTCTTTCGACGGCCTCGCGCGCGGTGGCCGCCACACCCGGGTCCGGGTGCTGGCGGCCGATCGCCTCCAGGACCCGCACGGTGTCGGGGTGCCGGTCCTGCCGGAGCCGGTCGACGTTGGCCAGGAGCACGCCCTCGATGCCCTCGGTGCACTCCGCGGTCAAAAAGGCCCGCAGGTTGGCCTCGTCGGGGGCCAGCGCCGCCGCGAACATGTCGATGACGACCAACGGCCCGTGCCGGTCCATGACCCGCTCGATGTCGTGCTGGGAGAGCATGCCCGAGGAGAGCAGCACGGAGGCGGCCAGGCCCACCGCCGTCGGGTCCTCGGAGCCGAGCAGGGCCCACAGGTCGGGGACGATCTCCGAACTCGTCGTGTTCAAGACCTTGGTGCCCGTCAACCGGCGCCGTGCCCGGCCCGGTCCCCGCACCGCCTCGGCGATCTCACGGAGGGCGCGTGCGGGGGTGCGCCCGGCCAGCCAGGCGTCGAACGAACACAGGCGGCTCTCCGGCGAGAAGGTCCCGAGCATGTCGAGGAGCTCCCCCGCCCCGTCCAGCTCCTCGACCAGGGGGGCGGGCACGCCCAACGCCAGGAGGATCCGGCGGACCCCGAACCGGCCCAGGCCCGTCAGGCACGCCCAGAAGGTGCGGGGGTCGTCCCCCGCCCCGGAACCGTGGCGCCCCACGACCACGGCCCCGGTACCGGCGAGCCGCCACAGTGCGCGCAGGAGCCGCTCGACGTCCTCGGGGTCGGCGGCGCCGGGGCTCCCGGGCGCGGTACCGGTCGTCGACCGGGCCCTGCGGGCCAGGGTCTGCACGGCGGTGCGGGAGCCGTCCGGGGCCTCGTAGAGCAGGCGCAGGGCGCGCGGGAGGAGGTTCTCGGAGCCGGGAGAGGCGGGGTGGCCCCGGGCCTGTTCGACACGGGACCCGAACACGTGCGCCCACCGGTCCAGCACCCGGTCCGGCGAGCGGACCTGCTGTTCCAGGTCCCGGGCCGGGTGGGCGTGGCCCGCGCCCAGCTCGACCAGCCCGAGCCGGACGGCCGTCCGCCACGGCAGGGCGAACTCCTCCGGCACGCGGTCGAGCCGGTCCAGCCATCTACCGCGTTCGCGGGGGCGCCCCTCCAGGCCGCGGGGCCACAGCCCGCAGTCCCGTACGGCGTCGCGCACGTCGGTGATCTCGGGCAGGCCCCGGGGACAGACGGGGGTGGTAGGCCCGCACCAGCGCGCCACGGCGAGGGCGTCGCGCAGGGGCGGTGTCCCCCGTGCGGCGCGGGCGAGCTCGTGCGGGGCAGGGAGCGAGACGGGGCGGGCCGAAAGCCGTGGGCGATCGGGGGACGCCGGGTCGTGAGGAGGCATGGGCGCTCACGGATTCTCTTGTGTGGAACGTGATGCGTTCCCTTCTACCGTGCCGGTGCGCGGCGGCGAGGCCGTTTCGCCAACTCCGCGCAGTGGTGCCCGGCACACCGGGCCGGAGGCCGCCGTCAGCGGCGGCGCGGCCCCGGAGCGGGGCCGCGCGCGTGCGCACCCGCCCTCGCGGTCACGTAGCGTCATGGGGTGGCGGAACCCCCTCCGCCGCGGCTACACCACTCCCACCTCACCGAAAGAACGGCCCGTGGTCGAACGCAGAGCTCTGGACATGGACTCCCTCGCCGTCAGCGACCGGTTCCGGCTGTTCAACTTCACCCGGCGCGACGACCACATCACCTACCTGTGGATCCTGCGGGCCATGGACCGGCTGCGCGAGGTCCACCAGGTGCAGGTGTCCCCCGACGACGTCGCCGCAGCCCTGCGCGAGCTCGCCGCCGCACACGACCATGTGCCCACCCCCGACCGCGGACTGCGCGACCGCCTGGACGAGCTCCACGCCGACCGCGTCGTGCACCGCTTCGACGACGCCTCCCGGGCCGGGAACCTGGTGCGCTACCGCAACCGCCAGTCGGTCTACCAGTTCAGCGAGCTGGGCTACTGGGCCTACCGGTCGGTGGAGAACCTGCTCGGCGCCCGCATCGAGGACGTCAACCTGTCCCGCCTGGTCTTCTCCGAGGTCCTGGACGACCTGCGCGCCCTCGCGGAGGCCAACCGCACGGGCCGGGCCGAGCACGTCCACCGCAGGCTCGCCCGCCTGGACTCGGCCATGGAGGACATGGGACGGCGCTCGGCGCAGTTCCACGTGACCCTGGGTGAGATCCTGCGCTCCACCGACGCCTCACCGGACGTCTTCCTGCGCCACAAGAACGCCCTCCTGGTGCACATGTCCGACTTCACGGCCGAACTCGACCGCTACCTGCCCCGCCTGGACCGTGCCGTCCGCGAGGTCGAGGAGACCGGCCTGGCCACCCTGCTCTCCCGGGCCGCCGACGCCGACGAGCGCCCGTTCATGGAACGCGGCGAGCGCCGCGACGACTGGGAGCGCCGCTGGCAGGCCCTGCGCGCGTGGTTCTCCTCCGACGACGCCGTCCCCGCCCGCGCCGCCGAACTCCACGCGGCCACCCGGACGGCCGTCTCCGGGGTGATCGCCCTGCTCCGACAGATCACCGAGGCGCAGCGCGGCGGCGTCAACCGCTCCAGCCAGCTGCGCCACCTCGCCTCCTGGGTGTTCAACACCCCCCACGACGGGGCCGCCCACGCCCTCATGGGCGCCGCGTTCAACGTCCGCTCCGCCCGCCACCTGGGTGTGGCCCACGACGACGAGGAACAGATATCCCCCGGTCTGACCTGGTGGGACGCGCCCGGGGTCGAGGTCTCGGTCACCCTGTTCCGCAGCGGCACCGCGCCCACCACGGGCGTGCCCAGGCCGGTGCGCCGCAACCCGGGGGCCCAGGCACGGCTGCGCGGACGCCAGGCCGCCGACCGCGGGTCCGAGCGCCGCTCCGCCGAACGCCTGGCCGAGGAGGGCGCCCACGGCCGCGTGCTGGACGAGACCGACACGCGTATCCTGCTGCGCCTGGTCACCCGCGCGCTGGAGGCGCGCACCGTCGTCGCCGGACGCCTGTCCTCGGCCTCCGGCGAGGGCGAGGGCACCATGGTCCGCCTGGTCCCCGACCCGGCGGGCAGCACCGTCCGCACCAGCCAGGGCCGGATCCACCTGCCGGGCCTGCGCCTGGAGGCCACCGCACACCGGACACGAACGAAGAACCCCTGATGCCCCGAACCCCCGCCCCCGCGGTCGCCCCCGCCGACCTGGGCTCCTACCAGCAGGCCATGCGCCGCGTCCTGACCTGCGACCTCATCACGGCCTCCCGGCCCCGGCCCGGCGTCCTCGACCAGGTGCTGCGCTGGGCCGACGAGCTCGCCGCCGACCTGGAACGCCTCTTCGGCTACACCCTGATCGCCACCACCGACCACGTGCGCCTGGTCCGCGAACTGGACGCCCTGGACCCCACCCAGCGCCAGAACTTCTCACGCCGGGGCAGGCCCTTCGACCGGCGCAGGCTCGCCTACCTGTGCCTGCTGCTGGCCTCCTTCCAGCGCTCCCAGATCGAGATCAGCCTCGCCGACCTGGTCGCCCGCCTCACCCCGACCGCCAACACGATCGAGGGCCTGGGCTACGACCCCACCGACGGCACCCACAAGGCCGCGCTCGTGGACGCCGCCCACTGGCTGCTCGACCGGGGAGCCCTCCACCTGTCCGACGGCTCGCTGGAGGCGTGGGCGGCCAACGGGGACCAGGGCGACGCGCTCTTCGACATCGACCACGAGGTGTGCGAGGTGCTGTTCCGCCCGGCCCGCCCGGTCCAGCACCTGGGCAGCGCCGCGGGGCTCCTCGCCGAACCGCTGAGCGCCGCCTCCCCCCGCGAGCAGGCGGCACGCCGGGCCCGCCGCCTCCTGGTGGAGCGCCCCGTCGTGTACCACGCCGACGTCGAACCCGAGGTCTGCGCGATCCTGCGCCGCCGGGGCGCGGCCGAGGAGATCGCCCGCGCCACCGGCCTGAAGGTGGAGCGCCGCGCCGAGGGCGTCCTGCTCGCCGACCCGGCCGGAACCTTCACCGACCGGCCCTTCCCCGGACGCGGCGGCGCGGTCAACCGCACCGCAGGACTCCTGCTCGCCAAGGTCGCCGACCTGCTGGAGTCGTCCCTGGCGGCGCTGGTCCCGCTGCCGGTGACCCCGCTCCCCACCGACCAGGCCGACCTCGTCCGCCTGGTCGACGCGGGCCTTCCCCGCGACGGCGTCGTCGCCGAACTCGCCTGGACCGCGGAGCCCGGGGAGGGGCACGGGAGCGAGCCCCCCGAGCCGATGGAGGCGCCCCTGGTCGAACGCGCCCGGTGGGAGGCGATGATCCACGAGCTGTTCGCCGAGTTCGGCGCCTCCTCCTTCGGCGGCACCTGGCAACAGGACCCCTACGGCCTGCTGGACGCCGCGCTGGCACTGCTCGCGGAGCTCTCCCTGGTCCGCCCGGTCCCGGGCGGGGCCCTGGTGCTCCCCGCGTCCTCCCGCTACCGCAACCTCCAGGGCGCGCTGCCCGAGCGCGCCGACAGCGGCCAGCTCCCCCTGGGGCTGACCGGCTCCGCGCACAGTCCCCCCGCCGACCAGCACCTCTCCGGCACCGGGCCCGGCGACACCGGACCTGCCGACGGTCCCGCGCCCGATCCCGAGACCACGGCCGCCCACGCCCCCGCGGAAGGAAACCGATGACCCCCAGGAGCGACCGCTTCCAGCCCAGCCGCGCCGGCGTCATCAACGTCTGGGACTACGTCGACGAGGAGTTCGTGTTCGCCGACGGCCGCCTGGTCCTGCGCGGCCACAACGGCTCGGGCAAGACCAAGGCCCTGGAGGTCCTCTTCCCGTTCGTGCTCGACGGGTACACCGACGCCCGCCGCCTCGACCCGTTCAGCGGCCAGAACCGCACCATGAAGTCCAACCTGCTCTACCGGGGCGACGACTCCGCGTACGGGTACGTGTGGATGGAGTTCGCCCGCGCCGACGGCGAGCGCACCGAGACCGCCACCCTGGTCATCGGCCTGCGCGCGCACAAGCACCGCGACGGCGTCGTCCCCTCCTTCTTCGTCACCGACCAGCGCCTGGGCGTCGACTTCGGCCTGCTCGCCTCGGACGGGCGGCCCCTCACCGAACGGCAGCTCAAGGGCGTCCTTGGCGACGCCGCCTGCCACGCCACCGCCGCGGACTACCGCAGGGCCGTGGACGCCCGCCTGTTCGGGCTCGGCGACCGCTACACCCAGCTCCTGGACCTGCTCCTGGCCCTGCGCCGCCCCCTGCTGGCCAAGGACCTGGACCCCGACAAGGTCTCCGAGACCCTCACCAGCGGGCTGAGCCCGCTCGACGAGACCCTCCTGGACCAGGCCGCCCGGGACTTCACCAACCTGGCCGCCGTCCAGCGCAGGTTCGACCAGGCCACCCTCGCCCACACCGCGACCACCGCCTTCGTCGGCGAGTACGCCTCCTACCTGACCACCCACGCCCGCCACCGGCTCGCCCGCGTCCGCACCGCCACGGCGCAGGCCGCCGACCAGGCCAGGGCCGTCACCGAGGCCCGCGACACCCGGCAGCGGGCCGCTGTCGACCACGCGGCCGCCACCGAGCGCTCCGAGGAGCTCGACACCCGCATCCGCGGCCTCGACGCGCACAGGAGCGGACTGGAGGCCGACGACGCCTTCAGGAGCCACACGGCCCTGGAGGTCGAACGCTCACACAGCGCGGAGACCGCCCGCGACCTGGGCGAACAGCAGGACCGCCTCGACGCCCAGGCCGGGGAGGTGAGCGCCCTGCGGCGCGAGGCCGACCAGGTCGAGCAGGGCCTCGAACGCGCACGGGCACGCACCGGCGAACTCGCCGCCGAACTGGCCGAGGCCGCCGACCAGGCCGGGCTCGGGCACGACGGGGAGGGGCCCGCCGACAGCGGCGACGACCTGCCCGCCACCGCCCGGGCGCGCGCCACCGCCCGCCGCGCCGACGTGGACGCGGTGCGCGAACGCCTGCGCGGGCTCGCCGCCGCGGAGTCCGCGCGCACGGCCGCCGACCAGGACGCCGCCCACGCCGACCACCGGCTCCAGCAGCGCGACCAGGAGTGCGGCGAAGCCGCCGACGCCCTGGCCGCCGCGCGGGCCACCGCCGCCAACGCGCTCGCCGCCTGGGCCGGCCACTGGGCGCACGGACCGTCCCCGGTCACCGGCGCCGCCTGCGTCGAGGCACTGGAACAGTCACTCGAACGCTTCGGAGAGCCCGGAACCCCCGCCCTGGCCGAGGTCTACGGCGAGCACACCGACCAGCAGCGCCTGGACGCCGCCGGCCACGTGCGCACCCTGCAGGACCGCAAGGAACAGCTGGACGCCGAGGCCGCCCGCCTCAGCCGCGAGCGCGCGGACATCGCCGCCGAACGCGACGACGCCCCGGCCGCCGACCCCCGGCGCACCGCCCCCCGCCAAGGCCGCCCCGGCGCCCCGCTCTGGCGCCTGGTCAGGTTCGCCGAGACCGTCGCCGAGGCCGACGCGGCCGCGGTCGAGGGCGCGCTGGAGGGCGCCGGGCTGCTCACCGCGTGGGTCCACCCCGACGAGGCCGCCACCCGCTCCGCCCTGGCCGACGGGGACGCCGACGCGTACCTGCTGCCCACCGGCGGCACCGTCGCGGACGGCGGGCGCACCCTCGCCGACGTGCTCGTCCCCGAACAGCAGGACCTGGTCCCCGAGGACGTGATCGCCCGCGTCCTCGCCTCGGTCCGGCTGGAGGGACCCCTGGCCGCCGACCCCGACACCGGCGCCAGCGTGGACACCACCCCCGACGCGACCACCGGCGCCCCCGCGGCGCACACCGTCACCACCCGGGCCGGGTTCGCCCAGGGCCTGCTGGTGGGAGCCGGCCCCAAGCCCGTCCCCGAGTTCATCGGCGCCACCAACCGGGCCCACCGCCGCGGCGAACGCCTCGCGGCCTGCGACGCGCGCCTCGCCGAACTCGCGGAACAGGGCACCCTGCTCTCCGAGGGGCTGGACCGGGCGGGCGACCTCCTCAAGGCCTTCACCCGGGCACGGTCGGCCCTGCCCGACACGACCCCGGTGGAGCGCGCCGTGCGCCTGGTCGAACACCACTCCACCCTCCTGGCCTCGGCCCGCGAGGAGAGCGCGCAACGGCACCGCGCGCTGGACGCCGCCGTCGCCGAGGTCGACGCCCACCGCCACCAGGTGCGCGCCGTGGCCGCCGAACGCGCCATGCCGGTCCGTCCGGAGGCCGTCGAGGCCGTCGCCTCGGCCGTCGACGACTTCGCCGCGGCCGCACGCGACCTGCACGCCGCCCGCGCCGAGGCCGCCCGGCACACCGCCGACCTCGACGCGCGTCGGGAGACCGTCACACGGCTGGGCGCACGGTTGGAGGAGGACCGCGAACGCCACGAGGAGCGCCGGCGCGAGCACGAGCGGGCCGCCGCCGAACTCGCCGCCCGCGAGGCGAGCATCAGCGCCCCGGTGCGCGAACTCATGGCCGAACTGGAGGGTGTGCGCGACTCCCTGCGCGAGGCCCGGACCGAACAGCGCGACGTCCGGGCCAGGGTGACCTCCTCCCACGAGACGATGATCCGCGCCGACCGCGACCTCGAACACGGGCAGAAGGCCCTCACCGACGCCTTCACCGCCCTGTTCGAGCACGCCGACGCCTTCGCCGCCCTCACCCACCCCGACCTGCGCGCCACCCTGGGCGTGGAACCCGGGCCCGCCTGGCCGGACCGGCGGCTGTGGCCCGCACCGGAACGGGCCGCGAAGGAGGTGCTCGCGGCCGCCTCCCAGGACCCCGGGGACGCCGTCCGCGCCGCCCTGCCGCACCCCGCGGCGGCGCTGACCGACGCGTTCGCCGGCGCCGTCGACCCCGACCGCGCCGTCACCGACAGCGACCTCAAGTCCGCCTCCACCCGCGTCTCCAACGCCCTGCGCGCCTTCCAGGACGCCCTGGGCGGCGACGCCGAGGGCTACCGCGTCGACCACGACTTCGGCACGAGCGGGATCATCAGCGTGTTCGTCAACGACGAGACGGGCCGCAACCCGGTCTCCGCCTTCGCGCGCGTCATCGCCGACCGCGTCGAGGACCAGAGCGCGCTCCTGCGGGAGGAGGAGCGCGGCGTCCTGGAGGACGAACTGCTCACCGGCATCGCGCAGCAGATCCACGAGAGGGTGCGCGTGGCCCGGGACCTCGTCACCGGGATGGACCGCGACACCCGCTCGCGCCCCATGTCCTCGGGCACCCGGATCGGTATCCGCTGGAGCCGGTCGGACCGTCTCACCGAGGACCAGGCCGCCGCCGCGGGGCTGCTCAAGCGCGACGCCGCCGGACTGGGGCACGCCGGCCTGACCCGCCTGCGCGAGGTCCTGCGCCAGATGATCAGGGCCCACCACGCCGCCCACCCCCGGGCCACCTACAAGCAGGTGCTGGCCGCGGTGCTGGACTACCGGACCTGGTACCGGTTCGAGCTGCGCATGGCCGTCCCGGGCCAGGACGAGGTCCGCCTCACCAAGAACAAGCACGAGCAGATGTCCGGCGGCGAGAAGTCCGCCGCGATCCACCTGCCCCTGTTCGCGGCCGCGAACGCCCTCTACACCTCGGCGTCCCCCGCGTGCCCCCGGATGGTGGCGCTGGACGAGGCGTTCGCCGGGATCGACGACCGCTACAAGCCCGAACTCATGGGGCTGACGGTCACCTTCGACCTGGACATGTTCATGACCGGGCACGACCTGTGGGTGCACTACGACAGCGTGCCCATGGCCTCCCACTACGACATGCACCACGACAAGGGCTCGCACACCGTCTCGTCCCTGTTCATGCTCTGGGACGGCACCCAGACGATCGACGCCGACGCCGGGTTCGCCGGGAACGAGGAGCTCGCGGCCGAACTCCTCGGGATCACCCCCAGCCGCTACGCCCCGCTGTCGACGGCCGGAACCCTCCTGGAGGACACGGGCGGGTGAGACGGGGGAGGGGGTGCGCGCCCCCGGGTCCGACCGGCCGCTGCGCGCGGCCCGGCACCGGGCGCCGGGCCGCGCGGCCGGAGGCGCTCAGCGCAGGAAGGACGCCCCGTTGACGTCCAGGACGGCACCGGAGGACCACACCGCCTCCGGTGAGGCCAGGTACAGCACGGCCGCCGCCACCTCCTCGGGGGCGGCCACCCGCCCGAAGGGGCTCTGCGCGCGGACCTCGTCGGTGACCCGGTCGGCGACGCGCTCGGTCGCCACGAACCCCGGCGCCACGGAGGCGACGGCGATGCCGTGCGGGGCCAGGGCCACGGCGAGGGACTGGCCCAGGGAGTGGAGCGCGGCCTTGCTCGCGCCGTAGGCGGGGTGGTCGGGCTCCCCCTTGTACGCGCCGCGCGAGCCGACGTTGACGATGCGGCCCCGGGTCCCGCGGTCGATCATGTGCCGGGCCGCGAGATAGCCGATGTTGGCGGCGGCGACCACGTTCACGTCCAGGGTGGTCCGCCAGGCCTGCTGCCACTGCTCGTAGGAGGTCCCCACGACCGGGTGGGCGGTGTTGACGGCAGCGTTGTTGACCACCACGTCGATCCCGCCCAGGTCGGCGACCACGCCGGTGACCAGGTCGGCGGTGGCTTCGGGGTCGCGCAGGTCGGCCCGGAACAGCGCGTGCCCCTCACCGGGCAGGCCCGCGAGGGTGCGCTCGGCCTCCTCCACGCTGTTCCCGCAGTGGACGGCCACGCGGTCGCCCGCCTGCGCGAAGGCGCGGGCGACGGCCCGGCCGATGCCCCGGGCCGCCCCGGTGACCAGCACGTTGCGGCTCACGGGCGCCTCCCCGTGGCAGGGGCGGGCGCGGGGGTCATCCGATGATCTGACATGGGCGGCATCCTAGCCTCCGCACCCCGCCCGCAGCCCGGCAGGGAGGCGCGTCCGGGCGGGACACGGAGCGGACACGGCCCGCGGCGTCAGGAACCGCCCCCGTCGAGGCGCCCCTCCCCGGCGTGCAGACCGAAGGGCACCCCGAAGCCGGTCAGCCAGCCACCCTCGCGCAGGAGCCGGAACACCTCGTGGGTGACGTCGTGGTCCGGCGCCTGGCGCGGCGGCCAGCCGAACGCCTGCTCGATGGCGGACCAGCTGGGCCCGTGCCCGTGCTCGTCACGGTAGGCGCCCACCCACCGCGCCACCGCCGCCTCCCGGCCCGAGAGCAGGTCCCTCGCGCGGTCGGCCACGGGCACGTCGAGCGGTGTGCTCGCCGGGACCTGCTTGGGCGGGGTCCGCGGCGGTTCCGGCCGCACGGCCAGCGGCAGGGTGATCTCGGTCAGCCGCGCGCCCACGGTGGCGCCGTCGGAGAGGTCCTCGATCCACGAGACCTCGGCCAGCCAGGCCAGGAGCTCGGACAGCTCCCCGGCCCCGGAGAGGGCGCAGGCCGCGACCACCTCCCCGGCGGGCAGGGACACCGCTCCGCCGTGGTCGGCGTGCACGGCCAGGTAGGCGGCGACCAGCCGGAGCCGGTTGGGCTTCTTGCGGAGCTTCTTGTGGGCGAGCGCCTGGGAGAGCCACCCCGACGCGCGCGAGCGCACGCCGTTGCCGACCGTCCACAGCTCGCCCCGCAGGCCGGGCAGGTCGCACAGCGCGGGGTGGGCGGCGTCCGCCCCGATCACCTCCTCCGGGGTCGAGGCCAGCCAGCCGGTCGAGGTCAGCTCGACGAGGGCGGCGTGCGCGTCCTCCAGACGCAGCATCCGCAGATCCTGGCCGGTGAAGTTCGCCCGCCCCGTGATGGCGCCCCGCACGGCGAAGGTGAGGGCCAGCAGACGGCCGTCGGGGGTGGTGCCCGCGTGCGCGGCGCTCAGACGCGCCCACAGCTCGCGCAGGAGCGCCGCGTGGTGGGGGCCGATCGGCAGGGCGCGCTTGCGGTCGACGGGCACCTTCACCTGGGGCCTGGCCCGCGCCTCCTCCCGCGCACGCCTGCGCTCCTTCTTGTACGCCCGCAACTCCGCGTTGGACAGCCTCCGGGGCGCTCCGCCCGGCGGGGTGGTGATGCCCTGTTCCTCGCAGCGCTCGCACGCCATGGCCGCGGCCAGGTCCTTGTTGGGGCGCAGGAAACGGGGCTGCGCGATCTCGTGGGTCACGGGTGCGTGGGGCGCGGGGTCCGGCTCCCGCACGTCACTGCCTGCGGTGTGCTGCGTCATGGTCAGGAGGGTAGCGACGAATCGGCTCCGGTGTCCGGCATCTGACGAATTTCACCGGCAGGCCCCGGGGGCGCGGGGGACCGGGACCGCCCGGTGGGAGTCCGAGGGGGCCGGACGGGGCAGGAACCCCGGCATGGGTGAACTGGTGCTGATCAGGCACGGGCAGACCGAGTGGAGCCGGGACCGCCGGCACACCGGGTGGACCGACGTCCCCCTCACACAGAAGGGGGAGCGCCAAGCGGGTGAGCTGAGGCCCCTGCTGGAGGGCCGCGACGTCGGGCGGGTGGTGACCAGCCCGCTGACACGGGCCGTCCGCACCGCGGAACTGGCAGGGCTGCGCGGCGGCGCGACCGACCCGGATCTGCGGGAGTGGGACTACGGGGGCTACGAGGGGGTCACCACCGTCGACATCCGCCGCGAGCGCCCCGGGTGGGACCTGTGGAGCGACGGGGTCGTCCCCGGCGGTCCGGGGCATCGGGGGGAGACGGTCGAGGAGGTCGCCGAACGCGTGGACCGCGTCCTGGCCCCGCTGGCGCCGCTGGTCGGCGACGCGGGAGCCCCCGACACGGTCCTGGTGGCGCACGGGCACGTCCTGCGGGTGGTCACCGCCCGCTGGCTGGGGCTGGACCCCCGCAACGGGGCGCTGTTCGCCCTGGGCACGGGCACACTCAGCACGCTCGGACGCGAGCACGACCGGCCGGTGGTCACCTCCTGGAACCTGTCGCCCTGAACGGGGCCGCCCACCCGGCGGGCGTGTGCCGCAGGAGGCCGCCCGGCGCCGGGCCCGCGTGCCCTCACAGGCCCCGGAGCCGGATCCGCCCGGCGGCCCCGACCGCCGCCCGGGCCACCCGCGGGTCCCGGTGCAGGCGTCCGATCGCCTCCAGCGCCGAGACGGTGTACGGGTGCCCGCACAGCCACAGGCGGTCGGCGTTCTCCAAAAGGGACGTGTCGAGACCCGAGGGGAACGCGAAGGCGAGCGCGGCCGTGAGGTCGTGCGCCCCGGACCGGGCCGAGGACGCCAGGTCCAGCACGAGCCAGGGGCCGAACCGGTCGAGGACCGCGTCGATCTCCTCCTGCGGCAGCATCCGGGAGGACAGCAGTACGAGGGCGGCCAGGCCGGCGGCGACCCGGTCGGCGTCGCGCAGCATGGCCCGCAGCCGCGGGGTCAGGCGCGAGCTGACCATGTGCAGGACCGTCGCGCCCAGGCGCCGGCGCAGCGTCAGCCGGGGGTCGGTGACCGCCAGGACGATCTCCTCCAACGCCTCCTCCGGGGTGCGCCGGGCCAGCCAGGGGTCGATCAGGGCGCCCCGGTCGCCCTCCGACACGCGCGCCAGGGAGTCCAGGAACTCCGGGGCGCCGGTCACGGCGAGGTCCTCGGCCAGCGGGGCGCGGACGCCCCGGCGCAGCAGCAGCCGGTGCACGCCGTACCGGCCCAGGTCGGTGAGTTCGACGTCGGGGTAGCCCGCCGGGTCGGGGGCGGCGGGGGAGTGCGGGGTGCCGCTCCCGTGGTCCGTACCGTCACCGTCGTCCCCGTCGCTGCGGGGACAGCGCTGGGGAGGGGCCCAGGGGCCGGACCGGCTCGGGCTGAGGATGACCGCCCCGGTGTCGGAGAGCTGCCACAGCAGGTGGAGCACCAGGTCGGGGTCGGGTTCGGGGCCGAGGGGAAGCGGGGGTGCCCCCGGGAAGGGCGGGGCGCTCGTGGCGAGGGAGGGCAGGGGGACGCGGGCCCCGTCCGGACCCTCGTAGAGCCGGAGCAGGACCGCGGGCAGCAGTTCGGGACGGTGGGACTCCGGGGGGTCGGGGTCCAGGAGGCCGCCGCGCGCACACCGCACGGCGTCCTCGAACAGCCGCCTCCACCAGTCCAGGACCTCCTCGTGGTCGTGGACGCACTCCTCCAGCCCCGGCGCGGGTCGGGCGCGGTCGGCGTCGAGCTCGATCATGCCGAGGACCACGGCCGCCTGCCAGGGGGCCATGAACTCCGCGGCGTCCGCGGCCGAGCCGAGGTCGCGCAGCCAGGCCAGGCGGGCGCCGCGGTCGCGGACGAGTCCGTACGGCCACAGCCCGAACCGCTCGATCGCGGCGCGGGCGCTCTCCGGGCCCGGTACCCCGGGCTCGGACACGGGGGTCTCCGGGGCGCTCCACCGGGCCAGGCGCAGGGCGTCGCACAGCAGGGGCGTGCCCAGGGCGACCTGGGCGAGCACCTGCGGCGGCGGCAGGGACACCGGCCGGAGCGCGGCCTGGTCGATGTCGCAGTGGTCGAGGTGCGAGGTCTCGTTCGACGCCATGTCCGCTCCCTGCTGTCCCCCGTGGTGCCCGTCCCTCCCCTTTTACCGTTCCGCGGCCGTCCCGGGGGGCGTTTCGGTGAAGACGGGGGGTGTGAAACGCCCGGGAGGGGGTCGCGTTCGAGGCCGGGGCGCCGTGATCGTCGGACGCGGGCCCGTTGGGCCACCGGATCAGCGGCTCCGTGGGGCCGGGACGGGGGAGGGACGGTTCTCCCACCGGCGGCAGGACCGGGGTCGGTGCGGCGGATGGCCGACGATCGCCGACACCTGTCTCCCCACGAGGGGACGGTCCCGTCATTGAGGGATGAGCAGGGGACACTCGGGGCTCGACGGACCGGACCGGTCCCCGCTCCTGTCACGGGAACCAGGCATTGGTTACGACGTGCCCCTGGGGTCACCGGTTCCACATTCGGGAGGCCGGTGGCGCGGACACCGGGGCCGTTCGGCGGTCACCGGGGGAACGTCCGCACCCTCCGCGGGCGGGGAGGGAGGGGCGCGTGTCGTCAGGAGTGTCCTACTGGGGGGTTGACATGACGGGCAAAGGCATATTGGCTAGGCCACTGAGCCGTATGAGCCAGATCACAGCCCTGCTTTCCGTCTGATCGGTACACGACATGACCCCGCAACTCCTCACCATCCTCGCCCTCCTGGCGATGTTCGTCATCGCCACGGTCCTGCCGATCAACATCGGCGCCCTCGCCTTCGTCGGAGCCTTCCTCGTCGGCGTCCTGGCCCTGGGTATGGACACCGACGCCATCCTGGGCGGTTTCCCCGCAGACCTCTTCCTCACACTGGTCGGTGTCACCTACCTCTTCGCGATCGCCAAGAACAACGGGACGATCGACCTCCTCGTACGCGGTGCCACGCGACTGGTCGGCGGCCGGGTCGTCGCCATCCCCTGGATCATGTTCGGCATCACCGCCCTGCTGACCGGCGTGGGCGCGCTCAGCCCGGCGGCCGTGGCCATCGTCGCACCGATCGCCCTGGGCTTCGCCGTCAGGTACCGGATCAACCCCCTGCTCATGGGCATGATGGTGATCCACGGCGCCCAGGGCGGCGGGTTCTCCCCGGTCAGCGTCTACGGCGCCACGGTCAACGGCATCGTCGCCGACAGCGGACTCGCGGTGGCTCCGCTCACCCTCTTCCTCGGCAACCTCGTCTTCAACCTCTGCATCGCGGTGGTCCTGTTCGTCTCCCTGGGCGGCAACCGCCTGATCGGCGCCAGGGCCCACGAGTTCGAGGCCGCCGAGAGCGTGGCGGCACCGGCGGGCGCCGCCACGGTCGGCGGCGGCTCCGGCGCGGACGCCGGCTCCGTCGCGGTGGCCACCGGAGGCCCCGGGGGCGCACCCGCCGGATCCGCGGGCGCGCCCGACACGGCCGGGGGACCCGCGGGCCAAACGGACCGCGGCCCGGTCCGGTTCGACCAGATCGCCACCATCGCGGGCATCATCGTCCTGGGCGTGCTCGCCCTGGGCTTCGGCCTCGACGTCGGGTTCGTCGCGCTGTCGGTGACGGTCGTGCTCGCGCTGATCTCCCCCAAGGCCCAGAAGAACGCGCTGTCCCAGATCAGCTGGCCCACCGTGCTGCTGATCACCGGCATGCTCACGTTCGTCGGCGTCATGGAGAGCGCCGGGACCATCGACTACGTCGGCAACGCGGCGGCCGGGCTGGGGGCTCCGCTGCTGGTCGCGCTCGTGCTCTGCTACATCGGCGCCGTCGTGTCGGCGTTCGCGTCCTCGACCGCGATCCTGGGCGCGACCATCCCGCTGGCGATCCCGTTCCTCCTGATGGGCGATGTCAGCGCGACCGGGGTGATCGTGGCGCTGGCGGTCTCCTCCACCATCGTCGACGTCAGCCCGTTCTCGACCAACGGCGCCCTGGTGCTGGCCAACGCCTCGGGCGTGGACCCGGACCGGTTCTACCGCCAGATCCTCGTCTACAGCGCCATCGTGGTGCTGGTCGGTCCGCTGATCGCGTGGGGGGTCCTGGTCGTCCCCGGCCTGCTGTGACCCCGGGCCGCACCGGCGCGGGCCCTTGAGCCGGTCCGCCGACGCCGCGGAACCCGTGGACCCGCACCGGATCACAGGCCCGTCCTGTGGTCCGGTGCGGCGCCTCAGGGGGCGACCGGACCGACCACGCGGGAGACCAGTAGCAGGTGCTCGCGCATCGCGTCCGCGGCGGCCTTGGGATCGCCCGCGTGGATGGCGGCGCCGATCCGCTCGTGCCCGCTGAGCGAGGCCTGGGGCCGGTCCGGCTGGGACAGGGACTCCAGCCGGGTCTCCCGGATCATCGGGGCGAGCTCGTTCATCATCCGGGTCAGCAGGCGCGAGCGCGCCGCCGCGGTGATGGCGGCGTGGAACCGCTCGTCGCCGGTGACCCCCCGGTCCCCGTTCTCGACCTCCTGGCGCATGAGCTCCAGAGCCGCGTCGATGGCGGCCAGGTCCTCGGCGGTACGCCGCTCGGCGGCCAGCTCCGCCAGCTTGACCTCCAGTGCCTGCCGGGCCTCGATGATCTCCGCGCGCCGGTTGGCCCGGTCGCGCAGCAGGGCGAGAACCCCCTGCTCGGAGACGGTCTGGCGGATGATCGCCCCGTCGCCGTGCCGGACCTCGATGACCCCCTGGACCTCCAGCGCGACCAAGGCCTGGCTCACCGAAGCACGGCTGACCTCCAGCGCGGAGGCCAGCTCCCGCTCGGGCGGCAACCGGTCGCCGACGCCCAGCCCGGCCTCCCGCATGTGTTCGACGAGGCGTTCCACGAGCTGTTCGTACAGACGGGGTCGAGCCGGCGGTCGGGGTCGGGATTTGGCAGGCACGCTCGGTGGCTCCTGATCTTCGCATCCGGCTCTGGCAGAGGGGTTCCAGGCTAGAGCATCCCGCCCGGGGGGCCCCGGGATTCGGTCGGTGCGGCCGACCGCGGGGGCGGGCGGAAGCGGCCTCCGGCAGGGCTTCCCAAACCGGGGGTGGGCATGCCACCCTGGCCCTAAGGCCTAGTGGCCTAGCCACTGAACCATTTGGAGGTTGCTGTGGGGACCCGACGCACCGCTCACCAACTCCTCGACCTCGTCCTCGACACGGGGTCGTACGTCTCCTGGGACAGCGACCCCGCCGACGTGGGCCCCGACGCCGCCTACGCCGCCGCCCTGGCCGACGCGCACACGGCGAGCGGGTGCGACGAGGCCGTCCTCACCGGCGAAGGCCGCCTGAGCGGACACCGTGTCGCCGTCGTGGCCTGCGAGTTCGGATTCCTCGCCGGCTCCGTCGGGGTCGCCGCCGCCGAACGGCTCCTCGACGCCGTCGAACGCGCCACCGCCGAGGGGCTCCCCCTGCTGGCCGCGCCCGCCTCCGGCGGCACCCGCATGCAGGAGGGCACCCGCGCCTTCGTGTCCATGGCGCCGATCGCCGCCGCCATCACCGCGCACAAGGCCGCCGGACACCCCTACCTCGTCTACCTGCGCCACCCGACCACGGGCGGGGTCCTCGCCTCCTGGGGATCGCTGGGGCACCTGACCGCGGCCGAACCCGGCGCCCTCATCGGCTTCCTCGGACCCCGCGTCTACGAGGCCCTCCACGGGGACGCGTTCCCCACAGGGGTCCAGAGCGCGGAGAACCTGCGCCTGCACGGACTCGTCGACGCCGTCCTCACCCCCGAGGAACTGGGCGGGGCCGCCGGACGCGCCCTCGACGTCCTGCTCGACCGCGCGGCCGACGACGCGCGGCCCCCCACCACCCCGCCCGCCGCGCCCGCCACCCGCGTCCCCACCTGGGACTCGGTACTGCGGTCCCGGCGCAAGGAGCGGCCGGGCGTACGCGACCTGCTGCGGCACGCCGCCACCGACGTCGTCCGGCTGCACGGCACCGGCGAGGGGGACGACGACCCCACCCTGCTGGTGGCCCTGGCCAGGTTCGGCCGACGCCCCTGCGTCCTGGCCGGCCAGGACCGGAGCAGGCAGGGCGCCCGCACCCCCATGGGACCGGCCGCGCTGCTCCAGGCGCGGCGGGCCATGCGGCTGGCGGCCGAACTCCGGCTGCCGCTGGTCACGGTCATCGACACCCCCGGCGCCGAACTGTCCGCGGCGGCCGAGGAACGGGGCATGGCCGCCCAGATCGCCCACTGCCTCGCGGACATGGCCACACTCGGCACCGCGACGGTGTCGGTCCTGCTGGGGGAGGGGACCGGTGGAGGGGCGATCGCCCTGCTCCCCGCCGACCGCGTCCTGTGCGCCCAGCACGCCTGGCTCTCGCCGCTCCCTCCCGAGGGCGCGAGCGCGATCGTCCACCGCACCGTCGACCGCGCCGGCGAACTGGCCGAGAGCCAGGGCATCGGCTCCGCCGACCTGCTGGCCGCCGGTGTCGTGGACCGGGTGATCGCCGAGGACGGCGACGCCGCCGACGAGGACGAGGCGTTCTGCGTCCGGGTCGGCGACGCCATCGCCCACGAGCTCGCCACCCTGCGCCCGCACGCCGAGCATGCCCCGCACGCCGGGCGCCTCGGGCGCTACCGGCTGCTCGGTGCGGGGGTCTGACCCGCACAACCGCAGAACCGGCGGCCGGACCGCGTGGACCGGCCGCCGCGGACACCCCTCCCGCAGGGGCGTCCCGCTCGACACGCACGCCCGGTCGGCGACCGGCGGACGGGGAGGCGCGACCTCCGCGCACGCCCGTGCCCGCCGGCCCAGGGCAGGACGAACAACACCGGAGGTGGAACGTGGACCGCTCGCAAGGCCCGCTCAGGGGAACCGTGGTCGTGGATCTGTCGCGGGCCCTCGCGGGGCCGCACGCCGCCATGCTGCTCGGAGACCTCGGGGCGAGGGTGATCAAGGTCGAGCAGCCCGGCACGGGTGACGAGACGCGCGGGTGGGGCCCGCCCTTCGTCGGACCGGAGGAGGAGCGGATCAGCACCTACTTCCTGTCCTGCAACCGCAACAAGGAGTCCATCGAACTGGACCTGAAGTCCGACGACGGCGTCGAACAGCTCACCCGGCTCGTGCGCGCCGCCGACGTCCTGGTGGAGAACTTCCGGCCGGGCGTCCTGGACCGGCTCGGGTTCTCCGTCCGCCGCCTGGAGGAGCTCAACCCACGGCTGGTGGTCTGCTCCATCACCGGGTTCGGACACGACGGGCCCGAGGGCGGGCGCGCGGGCTACGACCAGATCGCCCAGGGCGAGGCGGGCCTCATGAGCGTGACCGGCCCCTCGTCCAAGGAACCGACCAAGACCGGTGTGGCCATCGGGGACGTGCTGGCCGGGATGAACGGGGCCCAGGGCGTGCTCGCGGCCCTGGTGGAGCGGGGGCGCACCGGCCGCGGACGGGTGGTGCGCACCTCCCTGCTCTCCTCCATCGTGGGCGTGCACGCCTTCCAGGGGACGCGCTGGACGGTCGCGCGCGAGGTGCCGACGGCGCTGGGGAACCAGCACCCCTCCATCGCCCCCTACGGCGCCTTCGCCTGCATGGACGGGATGCTGCAGGTGGCCGTGGGCGGTGAGGCGCAGTGGGCGCGCTTCGCCGGGCTGCTCGGCCTGGACGCCGAGGACCCCAGGTTCCGGGACAACGCCTCCCGGGTGGCGCACCGCGAGGCACTGATCGCCGAGGTGGAGGCGGTCCTGGCCCAGGGGACCCGGGACGAGTGGCTGAGCCGCCTCGGCGGGGCCGGGCTGCCCTGCGGCGCGGTGCGCACCGTCGACCAGGTCTACGAGTGGGACCAGACCCGCTCCCAGGGCCTGGTGGTCTCGGTCGAGCACCCGGTGCTGGGAGACGTGGAGCTGCCCGGGTCGGCCCTGCGCTTCGACCCCCGCGGCCCCGGCGAGGCGGAGGAGTTCGGACGGGGCTACCTGGCGCCCCCCGCCCTGGGCGAGCACAACACCGCCGTGCGCACGTGGCTCGACGAGGTCGAGCGCGAGCGCGGGGCCGTGGCGGAGCCGGCCGGCTGATCCCCCGGCGGGGCACCGGACCCGCGCCCGCCCCCTCGGCCGGTCCCGCGCGCTTGCGCCCCGCCCCTTGGCGGACCGCCCCGCCGGTGCCCCCGCCACCGGCCTTCACGACCACCGCGACAGCCATGCGAACGGCCGTGCCGCACCCCCGGGTGCCGGTACGGCCGTTCGGCGTCCCGGCCGGTCCCCGCCTCCCACCCCGGACCGCCCCACCGCGGCGCACCCGCCCCGCCCGCCTCCCCGGCCCCCGGGTCCAGGGCCCCTGTCCGCGGCCTGCGGCCTCCCCGAGGATTCCGGGCACGGGCGGGCCCTGGATCGGTGACGGCCCGGCCTGCTTCGGGGCGGCCCGTATCCGGGGCCGATCCGGCCGTGCCCCTCCGAGCGGATTTCGCACCGCACGCGCAGCGCGGGACCCCGGCCCTCAGGGCGACCCCGCCGCGGGCCGGGAAGAAGAACCCGGATCCGGTCCGACCGCAACCGCGAAACCCCCTTCGGGCTGTCCTGCGCCGGGTCCATGATCAGCAGCACTTCAACGCCGGCCACGGAGGAGGCCGCGGCGAACACACGGCACGGCCGCTCCTCCCGCGCGCCCGAAAACGGGTGCGGACCGGTCCCCGACCACGTGAGGACATCACGATGCGCACCACGCCACCACCCGCACCCGACGACGACGGGACCGGTGAGGGTCTGTCCCTGCCCGCACTGACCACACCGCGCTGGAACCACTACGGCGCCCAGGCGTCCGAGGCCACCTGGGCCCGGATCGGCCGCCGCCTGCCGGCCCTCACCGCCCAGGCCGCCGCCCTGGCCTGGCGCAGCAGCCCGAGGGACGTCCTGGCGACCACCGTGCTCAACATCGGGGTGGGAGCGGCCACCGCGTGGGCGCTCATCGCCACCAGCGGTGTGCTCGCAGAGCTCTTCCAGGCAGCACCCACCCCCGACCGGCTCCGGGACGCGCTGCCCTCCCTGATGGTGCTGGCCGCGGCCCTGGTGGCGCGGGGGCTCTGCTCGGCGGCAGCCGGACGCGCCCAGGCCCGACTGGAGCCCCAGGTGGTGCTCGCCGCTGAGAAGAGGCTGCTGCGCCGGTGCACCGCCGTCGAACTGCGGGCCTTCGACGACAGCGCGTTCCACGACCACCTCTTCCGCTGCTACGTGCGCGGCAGCGACCAGGCGGGCGCGCTCGTCCGCCACACCGCCGACGTCCTCACCGGGGTCGTGGGCGTGGCCGCCGCCGTCGGCGTCCTGGGCGTGCTGCACCCGCTCCTGCTCCCGCTGCTGTTCCTGGCCATGGCGCCCCAGTGGTGGGGGTCCTCGGCGGCGGCCCGTCTGCGGTACCGGATGATCATGGCGTTCACCGAGGGGGCCCGCCGCAAGGTCCTGCTCGAACAGATCATGATCAACCGCGACAACGCCGCCGAGATCCGCTCGTTCACCATGGAGGGGCGGCTGCTCTCCGAGTTCGACAGGATCGCCGACCGGGAGCTGGACATCCAGCTCGGACTGGCCACCCGCCAGTCCCTGATCCGGCTCGCGGGCAACACCGCCGGGGGCCTCGCCGCCGGAGCGGTGTTCGCGGTGCTGGGACTGCTGCTGGTCGACGGGGTCGTGGAGATCGCCGTCGCGGGGGCGGCCGTGGTCGCCATCCGGGTCGCGCAGGGGGCACTGGGCAACGCCCTGTCCTCCCTGACCCACGTGTACGAGTCCGGGCTGTACTTCTCCGACTTCGTCGCCTTCGAGGAGGAGGCCGCGCGCAGGCTCCCCCCGGCGGATCCGGAACCGGCTCCCGAGGGGTTCGAGGAGATCCGGGTCGAGAACGTCACCTTCACCTACCCGAGCGGGCAGAAGGGGGACGCCCCCGCCCTGGACGGTGTCAGCCTCACCCTCCGGCGCGGCCGGACCGTGGCGCTCGTGGGGGAGAACGGGTCGGGCAAGACCACCCTGGCCAAGCTCCTGTCCGGCCTGTACGGGCCGGAGAGCGGGCGGATCCGCTGGGACGGCACCGACCTGGCCCGGGTGGACGGGACCGGTCTGAGGCGACGGATCTCCGTCATCGCCCAGGACCACACCCACTGGCCGCTGACCGCCCGGCGCAACGTCGTGATGAGCAGCCCCGGCGACGACCCGGAGCGCCTGGAGCGCGCGGCGCTCGCCGCCCACGCCGACACGGTCGTGGCGGAGCTCGCCCACGGGTGGGACACCCTGCTGGACAAGCGCTTCGTGGAGGGAGCCGAACCGTCCGGCGGACAGTGGCAGCGGCTGGCCGCGGCCAGGGGCTTCTACCGGGGCGACGACGGCGACGCCACGCCCCTGCTCATCGCCGACGAGCCCACGGCGGCGCTCGACGCCCGGGCCGAGCACGCCTTCTTCTCCTCCCTGCACGCCCACGCCGGACGCACCGGGGCGGCCGTCGTCCTGATCACACACCGTCTCGCGTCGGTGCGGATGGCCGACCACATCGTGGTGCTCCGCAAGGGACGGGTGGAGGAGGAGGGCTCCCACGCGGAACTGCTGGAGGCCGACGGGCTCTACCGTGAGCTGTGGGACCTCCAGGCCGACGCCTACCAGTGGTCCGTGCCGCAGCAGCGCCGTACCGCCTGACCCCGGGCGGTGGCGGCCCCGCCCGTCACCGCCCCGGCGGCGCGGGACCCCGCGCACGCTCCTCCGGCCCCCGCTCCCGGGACGCCCCGCCGACGGTGGCCGGGCACCAGCGCAGGTAGGGGCAGTCCCGGCAGACCCCGCCCGGGGTCGGGGGGTGCCGGAGGTCGCGGTGCCAGGGCTCGGCGAGAGCGTGGACCACCTGCCGTGCCCCGGCCCGGACCCCGTCCGCGCCGGGGTCGATCGACCGCACGTGCGCGCCGTCGGGGGTGAGGACCTCCAGCTCCACCGCGGACCCCGCCTCCAGGGGAAGTGCCCCGGACGCGAAGAGCAGGACGGCCAGGGCCAGCGCGGGCTCGCGGTCCATCAGGCCGTGCTCGTCAGAGGGCAGGTCGGCGGTGGCCGTCCTGACGTCCCGGTAGCACCAGGACCCGCCCCGGTGGTGGAGCAGGTCGGGCCTGGCCAGGACGAGGACGTCGGCCCGGGTGTCGTCGGCGGCCACGGTGCGGCCCACCCGGACGTGGCCCCCGGACCGGAGCCCGCCCAGCGGGCAGACCCCGATGTGCGCGGCGATCATCGCGGCCCCCCGGCGGGCCTCCCCGCCGCTGAGCGTCCGCCCGCCCGCGCTCCAGGAACCGCGGTCCCCGGGCAGGTCCTCGGGGCCGCAGGCCCTGCGCGGCTGTCGCCCGTGCAGCCGTCGCAGCCAGGCCCGGACGGCGCCGTCCCGGTGCGAGGCCGCGGGTTCCCCGGACACGGAGTTCTCCGGCGGGTCCCCCGGCAGGCCGAGGGAGTGGAAGTGGTTGCGCGCCGGGCAGCCCCGGAAGCGCAGGCCCTCGGCCACCGACCAGGACCTGCGGGGCCGGGAGCGGTCGTGGACGCCGAGGAGCCCGGGCGCGGCCGGAAGGCGCCCGCAACCGGACCGCACACCGCAGGACAGGCAGTCGGGGCCGGGGGACCGGGCCCCGCCGACCAGGGCCGAGCGCAGGCCCTCCCGGCCCGCGGCGTCGAAGAACTCCCCCGCCTCGGCGGCGGTGGCGTCGTAGAGCACGGCGGTGGAGGAGTCCAGACAGGACCCCTGGACCACCCGCACCCGGTCCGGTGGCTCCCGGTCGGCGGCGGGGCCGCCGTGGCGCCCCCTCATCGGGTAGGGGACGCCGTTCCGGTAGCGGCCGGGGCGGCTCGCGTAGACGTCGCGGTCCACCCCGGCGCCGGTGGCCAGCACGTACGCGGCGACAGCCACCTCCGCGTCCGCGAGGCGCCGGTCGCCCGCCGGCCCCAGGACCGGGACGCGCAGCTCCCGCACCCGGTGCTCGCCGTCCCGGTACGCGTATCCGCGGCCCCGGGCGCACACCTCGTAGGGCCGGGAGTGGGAGGAGCCCCGGTCCGGCATGTACTGCCGCACCCAGAAGTCCGGCACCGGGACGCGGACGAGGCCGTCCCGCGCACCGTCCCCGGCCAGGCCGCCGAGGTAGGCCCGTGCCGCGTGCCGGACCCAGGTCAGCAGACCGCCGTGCGGCGGGACGACCAGCTCACCCATCACGTCCGTGCTCCGCCGGCCGGGCGCGGGAAGCCGCGAGCACGCGTCCGCGACCGTCAGCCCCCGGTGCTCGACCAGGTCCAGGACGGCGTCGAGGAGGACGAGCGGGGAGTCCGCGAGGGGAGGCGGTCGGAGCGCGGGGTCCCGCCGCAGGGCGTGGTCGGCCCGCGTCCGGCGGTGCGTGGGGCAGCCGTCCCGGGCCAGGACCGCGGCACTGCTGAAGAGCCGTATGACGGGTGCGTGGTCGTCGCTGTCGCGGGTCCTGTCGGTCACGGTTCCCCCTTCTGGGAGAAGGGTGGCACGATCCGGGCCCGGCCGCCGCAGGCCTGTGGACAAACCTCTCGGAGCGCGACGGTAAGGCTCCCACAACGGACTCGGCTCCCCTGGGGCCCGGAGGCAACGCAGGCATTCCCACGGCGTACCGCCGAGGGGGAGCGGCCGCGGCGCCCTGCCGAGGACGCCGACGGCCGGGACGCCCGCCGCCACGGGCACGAGGAATACGCGGCCGTCCGCGGCGCCCGGGTGGCACCGCGCGGCCGGGAGCGGGAGCGGATCTCCAGTGGCGGGGAAGCTGGGAATAAACCTCCGTAAAAAGTCACTCACGGTGACGATTTCCCCTCCATGAGTGGTGCGGCGAAGACCCGCTCGGCACCCCCTCATCATGTTGAATGACCTGCATGATCGTGCGTCGAGTACTTCCCGATGAGATGAACGCCGTCAGCGAACTGCGAGTGATGGCCTACACGGCCGACGGCCTTGTGAACGTGAACCCGGCCTACGTCGAGGCGTTGCGGCTCCTGGGGGCGGACGGCCGCGGCGAGGTCCTGGTGGTGGTGGAGGACGAACGGCTCCTGGGGACGATCATGTTCGAGCCATGGTCGCCGGAGAGCGAGATCGCCCGCAACGCCGACGAGGCGGAGGTGCGCGCCTTCGCCGTCTCACCCGAGGCCCGGGGGCTCGGGGTCGGCCGGGACCTGGTGAACGCGACGGTGGAGAGGGCGCGCGAGGAGGGGGTGTCCCGCCTGCTGGTGGCCGCGCTCCCGGAGATGGTCGCGGCCCAGTACGTGTACGGGGCGCGCGGCTTCCGGCGGGTGCCCGACCGGGACCTGTCACCGCTGCCCGACGTCGAGCTCCTGGCCTACGAGCTCGTGGTCAAGGACTGAGGGCCCGCCCCCGGCGGGGCCGGGGGCGGAAGGACCGCGCCGGGAGGGAGGGGCGAGCGCCTCAGTAGAGGGCCGGGGCCGACCGGACCCGGCCGGCGGCCTCCGCCAGCGGCGCTCCCAGCGCCCCGTCGGAGAGCCGGTCCAGCACCGTGTCGGCGACCGGGTGACCGGTCAGCCACACGGCCCGCACGAACTCCTCGGCGCACCCCGCGTACCGCTCCCGGTCCTGCTCCGGGAGCGGCCGACCCGCGTCGAACCGGATCGCGTAGCCGTCGAGCACCGCCCACACCGCCTGGTGCGACAGGGGCTCGGCGGAGGGTGGGGCGTCGCGGAGCCCGCGCGCCCACCCGCCCAGCACGGGGTGGTGCACGTACAGCTGCAGGACCGGGGACAGGTCCTCGTCCAGGGCCGACAGGGCCCCCGCCACCCGTTCCCTGCGGTGCCAGGCGTCGGGGGCGTCGGCGGCCTCGAACAGGTCGCACACGGCGCTCTCGGTCTCGCGCGCGGCCAGCCACCTCTCCAGCAGACCCTCGGTGTCCACCGGGCGCCCCCCGTCCACGAGCGCGAGGACGTCCTCGGCGTCCATCCCGGCGAGGGGCGGGGCGACCAGGACCTCGGCCCCCGACTGGCGCAGCTGGCGCACCATGAAGTGGTCGCCGAGCCGGGTGACGCGGAACCGCCCGGCGGCGGCGGGTTCGACCGCACCCAGCGAGGCCAGGACGCCGAGCACCCGGCGCACGTGCCGCCCGGGGTCCTCGCCCGCGGGGGCCGCCCCGGAACCGCACACCCCGACCAGCTCGCCGGGCGTGCGCGCCTCACCGTGGGCGAACAGGTCGGTGAGCAGCAGGAAGGTCGTCATCCCGCGGTGGCCGGCCATGGTCAGCAGGGCGTCCGCCCAGCCGTCGGCGACCGCGCCCGGTACCCCCTCCGCCCACGCCCGCGCGGACCGCCCCGGCAGGACGCGCGTGTACGTCGTGCGCAGCAGACCGGCGTGACGGGCGACGGCGAACAGCGCCCGCACCTCGTCGGGCGTCCGGCCCAGGGCGGCGGCGGCCCCGGCGGCGTCGGCCGGGGCCAGCTCGTCGCCCCCGTCCCCGTCGGAGCGCAGGTCCTTGCCCTCGCCCACCCAGGCGGCCAGCCGGGCGGCGTCGGCCAGCGGGCGGCACCGGTGGGCGGCGGCGTCCAGGTCCTCGGAGGGCGCCGGGACGACGGGGCACAGCGGTTCGGGGCCTGTACCCTCCCCGACGCCGAGCCGGTCCAGCAGCGGTCGCGCGGCCTCCTCCACGGCGGCCCCGTACGCCGGTCCGGGCGGTCCTTCCGGTGAGAGGTCGACCGCGGCGATGGCCCCGCGCAGCCTGCGGGGGCTCTCCGAGGACAGCAGGAGCCCCTCCTCGACCAGGAAGTCGCACCAGGTCAGCCAGGTTGCCCGGAGGTCGGTGGGTGTCTGGTCCCAGTACCGGACGGTGCGGGCGATGTCGTGCACGTCCGCGGTGGACCAGTCGCCGGGGTCGTGCGCCCCGGCGTCCAGGTGCGCGGCCAGGAGGAAGAGCAGGGTGCGGGGCTCCAGGACGGGGCGGGGGTCGAGGCCCCCGGCCCACTCCAGACACGCGTGCACGGCAGAATGGATGCGCTCAGTCATTGCCCTGTCACCCGACGTGGTATGAGTCGCCGAAACGGCATCAGGCTAAACCCGCCGGACGCACCCGCGCGGGAGAACGCGGAAATCGCGCCTATCCCAGGTCGGAGGCGGTGGAACAGGGGGTCCGTCCGCTCCGCGGTGACGGAGCCGGGGCGCGGACCGGCACGGGCCCGAGGCCGGACGGCGAACTAGGTCGTGTTTTTTGGATCCTTCCGGGCCGCGTCCACCAGGCTTCCTCTCGCCGCGCCTCTGCGCTCGTGAAGCACAACCAGGCTGAACTTCGCACATCGTCTTGCGAGAGATCGCCTGGACGGCCGCTCGCCGACCCGAAAACCTCCAAAAAACACTCCCTAGTCCTCCGAACCGGTGGGCGAGGACGGTACCTCGACGACGAAGAACAGGAAGCCGATCTTGGTCGACAGGCTCCGAAAGCCCTCGGGGAACAGCTCGCGGGCGGCCGGGTCGGGCTGTGGCTCGCTGATGACGCAGAGGCGGAAACCGGCGGCGGTGAAGGCATCGGTCATCGCGTGCAACGGCCTGCGCCAGAACCTCAGCCGGACGGACCGCCCGCTGAACGTGAACTCGTCGGAGTAGCTGGTGGTCGCGGAGTAGTCGGGCCGGGGGTCCTGGATCGCGTAGTCCGCGAACGGGTGCTGCACCGACGCGATCAGCCGGCCGCCGGGCCTGAGCACGCGCCGCATCTCGGCCAGCGTCGGCCCCCAGTCCTCCAGGTAGTGCAGCACCAGCGACGCGACCACGTCGTCGAACGCGCCGTCGGCGAAGGGGAGGGGGCCGCCCAGGTCGACCACGCGCAGGTCCGTGTCGTCGCCGAGCCGCCGCCTGGCCAACGCCAGCATCTCGGCGCTGGCGTCGATGCCGGTGACGTCGGCACCGCGGTCGCGCAGGGCAGCGGCCAGGGGGCCCGCACCGCAGCCGGCGTCCAGGATCCGGCGGCCGGTCACGTCCGCGGCGAGGGCCACCATCGCGGGCCGCTCGTAGTAGGCGTTCTGGAGGTTGCTCTCGTTGTCGGACGCGTACGCCTCGGCGAAGCTGTCGTAGCCGTTCGCCGGAGCCGGATCCGCGGGCCGGGCGAGAACCTCGGGTGTCTCGGCTGTTCGGTCCATCGGTGCAGCCTAGCTTTCACGGGATCGGCCGGACAGAACCCGGGAGTGGCAAGAACCGGCCACGTGAAGTCCTGGGTCGGCGCACTCCCGTGGAAGTGTTCGACGATCAGCCGAGGTCGCTCCGACAACCAGGTGTTGCACCGGCCGGTTGGACCCACCCAGTACACCGGTCCGGCCTTTGGCCGCCGTTGCGCCGAGGCGGGGACCGCTCCATCGACGGGGCGGACGGGGCCGTGCTACGACAACGCCGTCACCGAGAGCTTCTTCGCGTGGTTGGGAGGTCGAGGGCGAGGAACCAGGTCTCCGTACCCGACCAGCGGAGCACCGGGGGCGAGGAGTGCCGTGTGTCCGGGAAACTACTGTCGAAGGCACCCTCGAAGGGGGCGACCAGATCTTCCTCGGCGAACTGTGCGCCGACCACGACCCGGACCAGGAACCCGCCTGGACCGACCTGGACCGGGCAGAGCAGAGGGACGAGGCCGTCGAGGCCGGGACCGCGTCCGTGGTCGCACTGGACGTGGCCACGGGGCAGGAGAACTGGCGGCGTGAATGGCCCACCCACCCGCAGGAGTCCACGCCGATCCTGTTCTGGGGCGGGCACCCGCGCCCCGGCGCGACACCGGTCCTTGTGACCGGCGAGCGCGTCCTGGACGCCACGACCGGACAGGACCGACTCCCGGACCTGCCCGTGGACCTGCTCGACATCGACCAGTTCGGGATCGTGGACGAGGACTCCTTCCCGCACGCGGACAGCGCGGGCGCGGTCCTGGTCGAACGCGGTCACCCCGACGAACCATCCGAACCGATCGTTCTCCACCACGCCGACGCCACGGGAGAGGTCGTGGACACCACGGTGCTGGAGAACTCCGAACCCGGACGGCTGTTGTCAGAGGGGGTCGTGCTGGAGGACGCGCTGGTGGCCGCAGGCGTGGAGTACACCGCCGGCCTGGGAGTGCCGACCGTTCTGGTGGGCGGACTGGGACGGGAGATCACCGCGGAGAACACGCGTCGGATCCCCCTCGGCGGCGAGCTCGACCGGGACCGGAACGGCTGGTACGGCGGACCCCACCGCCTCGTCCCCGTACCGGGAGCGCTGGTCTCCTACCTGGACCTGGGCGAGGATCCCGAGGGTGCGGACCTGACCGCGGTGTACGGCTTGGTGCCGTGACCGCGTCGGGCTTCTGGGGGCCTCGCCCAGTGCCATCGCACACCGTGGGTTCGGGGGCTGGTCCCGGGGGCTCCAGGTTGGCGGACGTGAGGACCAGTACGAGCACCACGACCACCAGGACCAGGAGCGGCACCCCCGACACCCTGAGCGACACGGGGCCCAAGGCTCGCGAGAACCCTGCCGTACACAGACACGGCGGGCTTTTCAGTGCGTGATCGCGCGGTGGCTCACGGTGCCGTCGCGTGTGTGCCCCCAGGGGAAGGGGCGCTGTCGGCGGGGCCACCGCTGGGCCCCCCAACGTGGGCGTCGGGAGGGCCGTCGGGGTACAGGTGGGCCATCAGCCCCCGGAACCGCACCCAGGAGTCGTGCTCCACCCCGGTGCCCACCTGGTACCAGAGCGCGGGTGTTAGCGGCGGCCCGAACGGCAACGGGCGCACGGGGGTGCCCAGTGCGCGACCGGTGCCGATGACGGCCACCGCCTCCTGGCCCAGGGCCATACCCACCGGCAGCGGCAGGCCCGCCCAGTGGGGCGCGTAGGTGAGGTCGGCGCGACCGCCCGCCCGCCGCACCGTCATAGCCCGCAGCACGTCCCGTTCGGTCAGTTCCCTGACCAGTGAGGGCAGTACCGACAGGTCGGGTTCGGTGCCCTCGGGGTACCCGACGGAGGCAGACCCCCATCGGCCATGAGGGCAGGAACTACTTCGACGAGTACAACGCGCTCGACGATGTGGAACACGTCTACGACGGTTCTTCCTGGCAGGGCGGGCATGTCATCGCGAGCAACTTCTTCGCCGGCCCTGGGGAGCGCATCAACATCATCCCCATGCTCAAGTCCCTGAACCACCCCGGTGGGAGCGCGACCTTCGCCGACAACTGGGGACGCCTCGAATACCTCTGGCACGGGATCCTCTCGGGGAACGACGGGAACCTGGGCAGGGCGTACAGCACCGGTCACGCGGAGAACCACCCGGGTGGGAAACCGGCTCTCATCGACCAGTGGCGCAAACTCGCGGGCGACAAGCCCTCGATCACGTTCCGGGTGGAAGTCGAATACGATGACTCACTCACGGATTTCAACCGAGCTGAATTCCAGGCGAGGCAGGACAACCTCAACAGCTATGCGCATCAGTACGACAGGAACCGTCCCGAGGAAATGAATAATCTGGGAGCTCCGCCTTCAGAAATAGTAGTAGACTGGTCGCTTAATGGTGTGGACCAGGCGAGGTTGAATTACGATAACCACCCCACGCGGACTCCAAGGAATTAGTGGAAGGAAGTTCGATGGATCTTGCCCAGCAGCAGGAGCTGGTGCGCGCCATGGCCCTTGAACTGGTCGAGGCGGCCCCGGGCGGTTGGGCCTCGATGAATTACAGGTATGACTACATCGGGGGCGTTGCGGCGAGCGAGAACCTCGTAACATTCGAGAACGGGGAGACGGAGAGGAAGCGTCATCCGAGCCCTGTCGACAAGAAGGCCAAGTTCCTCAAGGGTGAGATGTACCAGGAGGGCAAGGGGGCTTGGCTTGCCATGTCGATTTCGGTGACCAGGCCGGGAAAGTTCAAGGCGGAATTCCATTATGACAGGGAGTTGGGGGTCCACCCGATTTCCCCGTCGCCGGAAAGCTATGTCTTCGAGCTGGGGAAGTTCCCCCGGGACGACGACGCGATCTCCGACTGGCTCAGGGAGAAGATCGGCCAGGCGCAGGGATAGACCGTTGGCGGGAAGTGGGCGCCCCATGGTGAGCACGAGGACGCCACCTCCGACGACGACCGCCCCCGCGACCCACAGCGGGACCGCGATCCAGCGATGGCGGTCGAGGAAGCTCGCGGGTTCTGCACGGTGTTTGCCATGCGACCACTCTGGGCTCGGCCGCGGCCGAGCCCATGAATAGCCGTACTCGTGCGCGGCGGCCGCCCCTTCCAAAAACACCGCGAGTACAGCCCACGTGAGTCGGCCGTGCCCCGGACCGGGCGACCCAGGCAGGCGGGCGGTGGCAGTGGTGAAGGCCAGACCTGCTGAGGCGCGGCCCGGCTTCCAGCAGCCTGCCCCGCCCTACCCCCCGGTCGCGACGTGGGTGATGCGGTGCGCCTCGGTGGGGTCGGGGCACTCCCAGCGGCGGACCATCCGCTCGACCGCGGATGCCGGGACGGGGGAGTCCCTGCGGTCCAGGCGCGCGCGCAGAACCCTCGGCGGTGCCTCCACGGAGACGATGTCCACGCGGGCCCGGTAGGCGGCGGCCATGCCCACGCACTGGTCGCGCAGCTGACGGGAGACGTTGGTGGCGTTCCACACGAACGGCCGCCCCGCGCGCAGGTGCTCGCGGGCGCGCTCGTGGGCGGCGGCCGCCACCGGCCGCTGGTCGGCGGTCGGGCGCACGCCCAGTTCGGTGCGCAGCGCGTCCAGGCTCACCACCGGCGTGTGAGGGAGGTGGCGGGCGATCCAGGTGTCCTTGCCCGCCCCGGGCAGCCCCGACATGACCGTCACCCAGGTGCGGGTGTCGTCGTGGGCCGCGTAGTCGGGATCGCGGTCGGGTTTGCGGAAGAACCAGAACCGCGCGTGGTCGGAGGGGAAGTCGCGCGGCCGGTCCAGGCACCGCTGCTCCGCGCAGTACTCGCCGTACAGTCCGATGCTGTCCAGGACCTCGGCGGTGTCGCCGCAGTGCCTGCCCAGGATGTCGGCCGTGGCCAGCAGCACCAGGTCGTCGTTGCGCGCGAGCAGGCTCACCCGGAACGCGATCTGGCGCAGGTCGGGGCGCTCCAGCGCCCAGAACGGCACCTGGTGGTGGCGCACCAGCGCCGCCACGTGCTCGCGCCACCGCGCCGCGGCGAGGTGGTCGGCCTCGCTGGCCCTGCCCGGGCGGGCCGTGCCCTGTGGTCCCGACTCCCACAGCAGGCGGCGCACCATCAGGTCGCCGCGCCGCGAGTGGCCGTGCGCCCTCACACGGCCCTCCCCGTCCCGGCGGGTGCAGTAGGGCTTGGCGACGTCGTGCAGCAGGACCGCGGCGAACAGCCGCACCCTGTCCGGGGCGGGCCGTGCCCGCCATGCGGGGAGCCCTGCCAGGGCCTCGCAGGCCATCCGGGTGTGCACCTCCACGTCGCCCTCGGCGTGGTGTACCGGGTCCTGTTCCACCCCCGCCAGGTCGCGCACCCAGGGGAAGGCCGCCCTGACCCGCTCCCAGTCCAGGTCCCAGTACGGGGGAGCGGGGCACAGCTCATCGAAGACCCGCATAGAGCACCTCCGGTTCGGCCAGGCCGTTCGCGATCACGGGCCGGTCCATCCAGTGCGTGCCCGAGTCCAGGACGGCGGCCGTGAACCCCGAGCGCACCCATTTGTACCGGTCGACGGTGTGGTCGCCCTCCTCGACCTTGATGTACAGGCCCTCCATCAGGTCGGAGCCGTCGCCCTCGGCCAGGGCGCGCTCGGGGTCGGCGCCGCCGGCCACCGCGGCCCGGGTCAGGGCCTGGCGCCAGGCGGGTGTGCGGCAGGTGGAGGGTCCCACCAGGGAGGTCAGGTCCTGCAGGCGGTCCAGGGGGCCGGAGTGCAGCACGGGTACCGGCACCACGGGGGTCCCCTCCAGCAGTTCCCTGCGCCGGGGGGTGGACAGGAACGCGTCCTCGCGGGTGTCCAGCACGTCGAACTCGCAGAAGAAGTGGGGGAGCGCGTCGTAGAAGACCGTGTGCCTGGCGTACAGCCACTCGCCGTACAGCACGTACCGCTCACCGAGCCGCGGCCACAACCGGGGGGCCACGGCCGCGGCCCACGCCTTGAACGGGGCGAACTGCCGTTCACGGGGTCCGCCCGTCAGGTAGTGGCCCCGGCTCTGGAGGAGAAGCTCGCCCCCGGGCCCGAAGCTGATGCCGGCGTTGGCGCCGTCGAGCTTCTCCTCCACGACCAGGTGCCGCCCGGACAGCGCGTCGAACGGCACGGCGGACAGGTCGTGGTCGCCCGCCTGGAGGCGGGAGCCGCGGATGTGCCGGGTGCGGGGGTACTTGCGCATGGGTGCGGTTCTACACGTCGGCCCACCCGCACCGCCACCTGTTTTTCCGGAGGGGCGGTGCGCGTCCCGCGTATTCTCCGGCCACGGCGCCCGGTTTCTCGTTCCCGAACTCCACGGGTGCCGGCGCTGCCCGCCGCGGGAGATATCCACCTACCCCAGGATCGCGTTCGCCGTATTCGACGGGGTCCGCCCCCCGTGCCGACTCGGCAGTCCGAACCGCATCCGGGACCGGAACGAATTCATATCCGCGTTGCCGCGGCAGTCGTCAGTGTGTCGGGTTCGCGGAGCAGGCCGCCATGGTCTGATCCGCCATTGTCGAAGCGGCGTTTCCGGCCGTATCGCTCGGCGACGGCAGAAGCGACCACGCGGCGATGACGGCCGAGTATGCGTCCGGGCGGGGGCTGAATCTTTCGTCGTATTTCCGGCGCGGAGCGAAACGTGAAAAGCATAACCGTTCCCATTCCTTTTTCGTACCCGAGGGTTTTGCCGCGTATATGTTTCCCTCGCGAGGGCTGCCGGTTTACGGTGTCCCCGTACCATTCCGGTGACGTACACAGGGGGAGACATGGCGACGCAGCACCAGGTGCACGAGGGGCATGCGCACGAGCACGGCACGGGTTGCGGGCACGTGGCGGTGCCGCACGGGGACCACGTCGACTACGTACACGACGGACACCTGCACCACGAGCACCAGGACCACGTGGACGAGTGCTCCGCCGAGGGGCACCAGGTGCACGAGGGGCATGCGCACGAGCACGGCACGGGTTGCGGGCACGTGGCGGTGCCGCACGGGGACCACGTCGACTACGTACACGACG
>NZ_JBHXQY010000005.1:114188-134298 GCF_042716955.1 Nocardiopsis sp. NPDC058631
ACGGACACCTGCACCGCGAGCACGAAGACCACTGGGACGAGCACCTGCCCAGCGCCCCCTGACCCGGTCGGACCGCGCCGGTGACGGCGGCCCCCGTGCCGCGTTCGCCGGTGCGGTTCAGTGGGGGTGTGCGTGGTCGTGGAGCCCGCGCACATCCCACTCGGGAAAGGGGTCGGCGAGCGCGGACCAGTCCGCGGCGTGCTCGGCGTCGGTCAGCAGACAGGCGGACAGCGCCTCGTCCAGGGCCTCCCGCTCCAGGGCGGTACCGATGAACACCAGTTCCTGGCCGGGCTCCACCCGTTCGGCGCCGGCCAGGTCCTCGGGCGCGTAGCCCACGGCGGCGCCGTCGGCCGGGTCCCACACCCCTGAGGGCTCGAAGCGGGCTACGGGGCCCGCCTGCGACCACAGTCCGGTCGTCACCGGGCGGGTGGCCAGCCAGAAGAACCCCTTGGAACGGAGAACCGTCCCGAACTCTCCCCGGTCGAACCTCTCCGAGACCAGGTGCCACAGGCGTGCGGGGTGAAACGGGCGGTCGGCCCGGAACACCAGGCTGGAGATCCCGTACTCCTCGGTCTCGGGAACGTGGTCGCCGTTGAGCTCGGCCACCCATCCCGGGGCGCGTGAGGCCCGCTCCAGGTCGAACAGGCCCGTGCCCACGAGCTCGCGCGGATCGATCCGCCCGTGCTCGATCCGCGCCACCCGCGCCAGGGGGTTGAGTCTGCGCACGGCGGCCTCGACCCGGTCGGCCTCCTCCGCTGTGACCAGGTCCGTCTTGTTCACGAGGAGCACGTCGGCGAACTCGACCTGGTCGATGAGGAGGTCGCTGACCGTGCGCTCGTCGTCCTCGTAGGCGTCGAGGCCCCGCTCGACCAGGTCGTCCCCGGCCCCGAGTTCGGTGAGGAACCCTGCGGCGTCCACGACCGACACCATCGTGTCCAGCCGCGCCCCCTCCAGCAGGGTGCGCCCGTCCGGGCCCGGAACGGCGAAGGTCGCGGCCACGGGCATGGGTTCGGAGATCCCGCTGGACTCGATGAGCAGGTAGTCGAACCGGCCCTGCGCGGCCAGCGCCGCGACCTCCTCCAACAGGTCGTCGCGGAGCGTGCAGCAGATGCAGCCGTTGGTCATCTCGACGAGGCGTTCCTCGGTGCGTGCGAGGTGTCCCTCGCCGCGCACCAGATCGGCGTCGATGTTGATCTCGCTCATGTCGTTGACGATGACCGCCACGCGGACCCCGTCCATGTTGGCGAGGATGTGGTTGAGCAGAGTGGTCTTGCCCGCACCGAGGAAGCCCGACAGGACGGTCACGGGAAGCCTGTCCGCGGTGTTCACCTGCCCACCCTCCCGATCCGGTACAGCCCGGCGTCCTCGGGGCCCTGGGGCGTCACGCCGAGTCCGTGGGGTTCGGTCTCCGCGCGCAGGGAGGACTCCGAGACGGTCCACCACGGATAGCGGACCTCGCTCCTGCTGACCAGCCGGTCGCCCTCGCGGACCTCGTAGGCCATCTGCCAGGTCACGCGCTCGGGGCCGTCGGGTTCTGCCTGGGCCCAGCCGCTGTAGGTGCGTTCCCCGAGCCGGATGTCGCTCATCCGGGTCCGCTCCACCCGCTCGGGCGCCACGGGGTGGGGGAGGTTGGTCAGGATGAACGCGTTCGGTGCCAGGCGGCTCGCCAGGTCGCCCCAGAGGGCGTCGCGCTCGTGGGGGCTGAAATGGCCGATGAGGTTGGCCGCCAGGACCCCGCCCACCCGTACGGGCAGGCGCGCGGAGAGAAGGTCGTCCCCGTCCACGGTGACCCTGTCCCGGAGTTCGGCGGAGGCCGCGATCCGGGAGAGCAGGACGGCGCGCAGCACGGGCGAGGGCTCGATCGCCAGGACACGGGTGCCGGGCAGGGTCCGGGCCAGGAGCCGGGCGCCCCAGCCCCCTCCCGCCCCGGCATCGACCACGGGGCCGGAGTCGGCGGGCAGGTCCCGCACCGCCTCGGCGACGGCCGGCCCGTGGTGTTCCCACCAACCGGCGATCATGATGTCGAGGAACTCGCCCGACACGGCGTAGGGGTCGGTGTACTCAGTCACCGCGCACCTCCGGGGAAATAGCGAGAATGAAAACCATTTCCACATCCTAGCCGCGTTCGCGACGGGCCGGGTCCGGCTACCCCCGGGTGTGGTGCGTGCCTGGCACGCAGCCGTTCGCCGTCGGGCGCGTACCGCCCGCCCGACCGCGGGCACGGCTACGGGACGCAGGCCGGAGCCCACGCCTCGAAGGGGGCGCGACGCCGTTCGCGGGGGGGCCGTCCGCCAGGCGGCGGCCCCGGCGCTTCGGGGGGCGTGCCGTGCCCCGGGGCCCTCGCTCAGGGCAGGTGGCGACGCGAACCCAGGGACGCGGCGTCGGCCGCCGCTCGCCCCTCGACCCAGCCGTCCTCGCTGTAGGGCCCCCGCACCCGCGAGTAGGTCAGCTCCCCGAACGCCTCCGCGACGGCCGCCTCCACCTCGCGCTCGCGCGCCGCGAACACCGGCACCAGGTCCGTCCCGGTCTCGGCCTGCGCGGCCCTCTCCGCGGCGCGCGCCGTCTCGATCAGGCGCTCTCCCACCCGCACCGAGAACGCCGACATGAACGAGGCGCGGAACGCCTTGCCCGCCGCGCGCCCCGACCGGTCCCGCACCGAGCCGCTGGCCCGCATCGCCGTCTCGGCCTGCACCAGCAGCGAGGTGAACATCAGGTCCACGGCCTCCACGTCCCCCGAAAAGCCCATCACCGTGCACAACCCCAGCTCCTGGTGCCACACGGCGCGGCAGTGGTTGGCCTCGGCCACCTCGTGCAGCAGCACCGCCTTGTGCTCGTCATAGGGCGCGTCCACCGGCAGGCGGCGCCCGAAGGCGGCCTCCGACTCCCCGGGCTCCTCGGCCAGCAGCGCCCGGTCGATACTGTGCCGGGCCATCATCTCCTGTGCCCGGGCGCTCAGCGCCTCCGCCTCCTGGGGGAACTCCGTCGACTCGGCCTTGGCCAGCAGCGCCCGCACCCGGGCGAGCTTGCCCGCGTCCACCCGCTCCGGACTCCGGGCCGCACCGGGCCGCCCCGGCCGGAACGCGCCGGGGAGGCTGCACAGCCGCCGCACCGGCGGCAGCACCCGCAGGGCGGCGAGCACCCGCAGCACGACCTCCACGGCCTCGAACCGCAGCAGCCCGTGCCCGGAACCGACATGGGCCGGGTACCCCTCGCCGCGGCCCCACGACGCCGACACGCCGAGGTCGCGCACCTGCTCGGCCCAGCGCGGATCCACCGTGGCGGGGGAGTGGCGGGCCAGGTCGGCCGTCACCGCGTCCGCGCACACCGACGCGGCCACCGGCCCTGTCTCCCGGCCGACCTGGCGGACCGTCTCGGCGGGCTGCCATCCGCGGGCCCATGCCGAGGCCACCGCGTTGAGGAGGGCGGCCAGGAGCGCGCGCCCTGCCGCGTCCGCCCACTCCCGGTCCTCCGCGTCCGCGAGCCGGGCCGCGGCGAGGTCGACACCGCCTCCCTCCTGGCCGGACACGAGCGCGTCCACCGCCCCGGACACCACCTCGCCGGGAGAGGCCGATGCCGTCGGACCGGCCCAGCCCTCCGTCGGTGCCCCGGCGGCGCGCCGCTGTCGGCCGCGACCCTTCTTGCCCACGGTGGTTCTCCCCGGTCGTGTCGTCGAGTGGTGGTGGAGCCAACGGACAATCCTACCGATCCCCGCCAGGCGGATTCGCGGCGAGACAACGGAAATCTCCGCGAAAAAGACCGGTCAGGAGCCTGCGGGGCGCTTCACGGGGCCGGGCGTTCCACAACACGCATTTCCCGGCCGGGCAAGCCCGGAGGCCGCCCGCGGGCGGCCTCCGGGCCGCGTCGGAGCAGATCAGGCCGTGCGCGCCCCGCTGACCGCCCCACCCGTGGGTGGTACGGCACCCGTACGGCGACAACGCCCCTGTTGGGCTCCGTGCCGCGAAATCCCGCCTTGTCCCGTCGTGTAACCCGGTGCCCCGGCAGGAAAGGTGCTGCTTTCCTCCCCGAAGCACATCGGAAACACGGGAGGAATACCGTCTGTTCCCATCCGTATCCACCGAGGAGTCTCCATGCGCCAGGGAACCGGCCCGGACGGCCCGGACGACGCCCCGGAGGGCGGTGCGGCGGGCGCGGAGCGCTGCCCCTTCGGGTCGGGTTCGGCGCTCCCGCTCCACGGGAGCGCGGCGAACGACGTGCCCTGGGAGCGGCTGCGCGGGCGCTACGGCGGCCTGGTCCCCGTCGAGATCGGCCCGGGGGTACCCGGCTGGCTCCTGCTCGGCTACAAGGAGAACCTCCAGGTCCTGCGCGACCAGGACCACTTCTCCGCCGACCCGCGCCCGTGGAGCCCCCGTGGCACGGCCCCGGTCCGCAGCGCGGCCCTCGCCCGCGACGGCGAGGAGCACCAGCGGTTGCGGATCCCCCTCGTGGAGGCCCTGGCCAGGGTGGGCACGCCCCAACTGGTGCCCGTGGTCGAACGCGCGGCCGTGCACCTGATCGGCCGGGTCGCCGCCGACGGGAGCGCGGACCTCATCGACCAGTACGCCGCCCCGCTGCCCGCGCTCGTGCTCAACGAGCTCTTCGGCCTGCCGGACGTCTACGGCCGCCTGCTGGCCGACCTCACCCTGCGGCTGTGGAGCGCGGACCCGGACCGCGCCGAACCCGCGGCCCTGGCCATCCGCGCCTACTTCACGGGCCTGGTCGCCCGCAAACGCGCCGAACCCGGGGAGGACGTCACCAGCTGGCTGCTGGCGCACCCCCACGGGCTCACCGACGAGGAGGCCGTCGCCTCCCTGTCCCTGCTCTGGGAGACCGGGCACGAGCCGACCACCCACCTCATCGGCAACGCGCTGCTCACACTGCTGGAGGACCCGCGCGTGTGGACCGCCTACCTGGGCGGCACCCTCACCCCGGAGGACTTCGTCGACTACGTCATGTGGACCGACCCGCCGATCCGGATGCTCGCCGGACGCTACTCCACGGCGGACATCCGCTTCGCGGGGGCCAGTATCCGGCAGGGCGAGCCGTTGCTGTTCGGGTTCGCCTCCGCCCACACGGACCCGTCCGTGTTCCAGGGCGGGGACGAGGCGATGGCGATGGCCGGCAACCGTTCCCACCTCCTGTGGGGAGCCGGGGCGCACCGCTGCCCCGCCACCGGGTTCTCCCGTGAGCTGGTGCGCACCGCCCTGGACATCGCCGTGGACCGGATGCGCGGCATGGCCTTGGCGGTCGAGCCCCACGAGCTGCGCCGCCGCGGGTCACCGGCCGTCCACGGCCTGGCCGGGCTCCCGGTGTGGTTCACGCCCACCGGTGAACGCGCCGAACCCGCCGCGGCGCAGGAGGAACCGACCGCGGCGCCCGTCCGCCGGTGGATCCGCAAGAGGCGCAGCACCCCGTCGCAGGGCGCCCGCTACCAGGCGCCGCTGGCCAGGGAGGACACGGCGGAGGAGCGGGTCGTGCGGGCCCCCGCGACCGGTGCCAGGTCCCGGCCGCGCCGCCCGCCCCAGGGCGCCGGGGCCCGGTACCAGGCCCCCTTCGCCGAGGAGGAGATCCTGCCCGACCCCCTGGAGAGGCTGCTGGCCACTTGGCGGCCCGGGGGCTGAGCGGGATCGCCCGCCTACCCGGGATCCACCACTACCAGCTCCGGGTGGACGCCCTGCGGGTCGTCGAGGAGGGGCTGGCCGCCGCCGCGCAGGTGGTGGTCGAAGAACGCGACACCGTAGGCGCGTACGAGCCCCAGGCCCCGTTCGGCCGGGATGTCGCCGTACAGGTTGCGCCAGGCCTGGGGCGTGTACAGGTCCCGCAACCCCAGCTGCTCGGTCACCAGGCCCTGGTCGATGCCGTTGGAGTGCCCGGAGCCGGCGAGCCTGATCCACTGCCGCCACCCGGTCAGGCGCGGCCACATCCGGGCGACGCCCTCCCAGCTGTGCCCCTGGTCGTTCTCGATCAGGGCCAGCGGCTTGTCCAGGTCCCCCTCCAGCGCCGAGGCGTAGTACGGGCCGTCCAGGTTGATCCCGGCGTCCACCCTCTCCTCCGTGCGCAGGGTCTGCGCGGTGGCCGAGCCGCCCCAGGAGTGCCCGGCCATCCCGACCCGGGAGGCGTCGATCACGTGCGACCACCTCCAGGCCGGGTCGGGGCCGGTGAGCCGGTCCAGGAGGAAGGAGACGTCCTCGGCGCGGTTGGCCGCGCCCAGGGGCCAGTCCCCGTTGTCGCACCCGGCGCACCCCGTCACCAGGCCGTCCGGGAACTCGACGGGAGCGGACTCGTGGGCGTGGTCGACCGCGGCCACGACGAAGCCGTGGCTCGCCAGCTCTTCGGCGAGGGAGGAGAACCAGATCCGGTTGTGCCCCGCGCCGGGGGACAGGACGACCAGCGGCAGGCCGCCCTCGGCACGGGCGGGGGCGACGTCCGCGCGGGAGTGGGTGCGTACCCGGTGCAGGGCGTCCGGGGGCAGGTCGGTCACCCCGTTGGCTTCGAGCACCGCCGCCGACTCGGCCCTGGTCATGTACGGTGCGCGCCGCCCGGCGTCCGAGCGGGCCGGGTACCACAGGGTCACCATCAGTTCGCGGGGACCGCCGACCCACACGTCCTCGCGGTCCCCGTCCACCAGGTGGAGGGTCGTCCTGCCCACGGGCCGCTCCCCGGTGGGAGCGGGAAGGGAGGCCCGCGCGGTCTGCGGCGTGGCCGCGGGGGACGGCGCCGGGCCGGCCAGGACGCCCGGGGACCAGGACAGGACCAGGGCGGTGGTCAGCGCCAGCGCGGTACCGAAACGGGGGGTGAGACGGGAACCGGCGGCTGCGCGCGGCGTGCCCGGGGCCGGAGGGGAGGGGCGGTCGTTGCGCCGTGGGTGGGGCATAGGGGTCCCGTCGCTCGGTGCGGTCGTGTCACCTCCGACCCTAGGAAGCCCGGTCCCGCCGGACCATCCGGCGGCCCCTCCCCTCTTCCGGGGGCGCGCACGACTTCAGGGGGTGGGGCCTGCCCCACCCCTCCGGCCGCGTTCAGGAGGTGGACTCGACCAGCAGCACCTCCAGGGTGCGCGGTCCGTGCACCCCCTCCACCCGGTTGAGCTCGATGTCGCTGGTGGCCGACGGGCCGCTGATCCACGTGAGCGGCCGGACCGGGTCCAGCAGGCGCACGGCCTGCGGGACCCCGTCCACCACCTGCTCCGCGCGCACCACGCACAGGTGGTAGTCGGGCACCAGGGTGATCGCGCGGCGCCCCTGGTCGGGTCCGCCGTCCAGGACGATGGTGCCCGTCTCGGCGATCGCCACGGAGCACCCCGTGACCACGCCGTCCGCCCCGTTCAGGTCCCCGACGGACAGGGGCTCCTCCCGGGAGTCGCGCAGCCGGTCGGCGGAGGTGCCCGCGAACCAGGCGCCGGGCACGCCCGGCGGGACCACCACCCGTCGCGCGCCGCGCCGTTCCAGGGCCGCGGCCACCTCGGCAGCCACCCGGTCGGCGGGGACCCGGCGCACCTGGGCCTTGTAGTCGCGCAGGCGGTCCTCCAACACGTCCAGGGCCGGCCCCACACCGTGGCTGTCCGCGAAGCCGCCCCCCGGTGCGCGCACCGGTGACTCCTCGGAGGGCACGTCGGCGAGCGCCGCCCTGACCCGGCCCAGGACACGTTCCCTGCTGCTCGGCACGGAGCCCCGCGGCCCGCCCCCGCCGGTTCCGGCCCGCTCGGATCCGCGACCCCGCGACCCGTTTTTCCCCGTCCCGCTCACCGCTGCCCCTTCCCACGCTTGTTCCACCACGCGCGGAAGGACTCCGCGGGGACGTCCGGTACGTCCCGGGTGTGCGTCCACTCCCCGGCCAGGCCCGGCAGGTGGTCCGGCACCAGGGCGCGTCCCAGCCCCGCCGCGCGCTGGGCCGCGCCCAGGGCGCGCGAGGAGGAGAAGACCGCCTCGGCGCCCGCCATCATCGCCTTCTCGCCCAGGTGGCCCGGGGTGGCGGCGACCTCCTCGCGCAGGTGCACCAGCACCTCCGGGATGTCGATCGCCACCGGGCACACCTCGTAGCAGGCGCCGCACAGCGAGGACGCGTACGGCAGCGCCTCGTCCACCGCCGAGGACATCCCGCGCAGCTGTGGTGTGAGGATCGCGCCGATCGGCCCCGGGTACACCGACCCGTAGGCGTGGCCACCCGTGCGCTCGTACACCGGGCAGGTGTTCAGGCAGGCGGAGCAGCGGATGCAGCGCAGGGCCTGGCGGCCCACCGTGTCGGCCAGCACGTCCGTGCGGCCGTTGTCCAACAGCACCAGGTGGAACTCCTGGGGGCCGTCGCCCGGGGTCACCCCGGTCCAGGTCGAGGTGTAGGGGTTCATCCGCTCGCCGGTGGACGAACGCGGCAGGAGCTGCATGAACACCTCCAGGTCCGACCAGGTCGGCACGATCTTCTCGATGCCCACCACGGAGATGAGGGTCTGGGGGAGGGTCAGGCACATGCGCCCGTTGCCCTCCGACTCCAGCACCACCATCGTTCCCGAGTCGGCCACCGCGAAGTTGGCGCCAGAGATCGCCGTCCGGGTCCGCAGGAAGCGCTCGCGCAGGTGCACCCGGGCCGCCTCAGCCAGGGCCCGGGGGTCGTCGGTCAGCCCCTCGGGCGCGGGCGTGCCCCACTCCGACATCTGGTCCAGGAAGATCTCCCGGATCTGGGAGCGCCCCAGGTGGATGGCGGGCACCAGGATGTGCGACGGCAGGTCGTCACCCAACTGCACGATCAGCTCCGCCAGGTCCGTCTCGTAGGCGGTGATCCCCGCCTCGGCCAGCGCGTTGTTGAGCTCGATCTCCTGGGTGGCCATCGACTTGACCTTGACCACGTCGGTCTCGCCGGTGGCCTTCACCAGCCGCGTGACGATCGCGTTGGCCTCCTCGGCGTCGGCGGCCCAGTGCACGTGGCCGCCCGCGCGCGTGACCGACTCCTCCAGCTGCTCCAGGTAGTGGTCCAGGTGGCGCAGGGTGTGCTCCTTGACCGCGGCGCCCTCCGCCCGGAGCCGCTGCCAGTCGTCGTGGAGCTCGTCGACCACCGCCGCCCGCTTGTCGCGGATCGTGTGCGTGGCCTTGCGCAGGTTGTGGCGGGTCTGGGCGTCGTTGACGGCCGCTCTGGCGGCCTCGGGGAAGGGCGGGATGCCCAGGAACGTGGCGCTCATCGGGTGGAGGCCTCCTTCGCGGTGCGGACGTCGTCGGGGCGGGGGTCCGCCGAACCGCCCTTCTCGGTACTGGCCAGGATCTCGGCGATGTGCGCCACCCGCATGCCCGCCCGCTGCCGGGACAGGACGCCGCCGATGTGCATCAGGCAGGAGTTGTCCACCGCGCACAGCACCTCGGCCCCGGTCTCGACGGCGTGGCGGGCCTTGTCAGCGCCCATGGCGGAGGACACGTCGCCGTTCTTGACCGCGAAGGTCCCCCCGAACCCGCAGCACTCGGTGGCCCCCTCCAGTTCCACCAGCTCCAGGCCGCGTACGGCGCGCAGGAGCTGGTAGGGGCGGTCGCCCAGGCCGAGCATGCGCAGCCCGTGGCAGGTCGGGTGGTAGGCGACCTTGTGCGGGTAGTAGGCGCCCACGTCGGTCACCCCGAGCACGTCCACCAGGAACTCGGTGAGGTCGTAGACGCGCGGGGAGAGGGCGGCCACCTTGCGTGAGAGCCGGCTGCCGCCGGCGCCCAGGCGGGGGTAGTTGTCGCGGATCATCGCCGCGCAGGAGCCCGAGGGGACGACGACGGCGTCGGCGTCCTCGAAGGTCTTGACGAAGCGCACGGCCAGCCGGGTCGCCGGCCGGCGGTACCCGGTGTTGTAGTGCATCTGCCCGCAGCAGGTCTGGTTCTCGGGGAAGACGACCTCGTGGCCCAGCCGCTCCAGGAGCCGTACCACCGCCCGCCCGGTGTCGGGGAAGAGTGTGTCGTTGACACAGGTGATGAACAGCGCGATCCGCATGGGCCTCCCTCGTGCCGTCCCCCTGGGTCGGCGTCCCGCTCGCCACGAGCATGTTAGTGGTATGACCACTTTTGCACAGTGGGAAGCACGGGACAAGAAGTAGAGGCTTCTTGGCAGGAGGCGGAGATTGACTAGTCGGATTGGTACGATGACTTCGCGCCGTATGTGACGTGGGTCACCCTGGGGGCCATGCTCTGGACGGAGAGCGGAGCGGGGGAGGGGATCGCCGCGACGAGGAGGAGGTCGAGGGCTCCGACGATTCAGGAGGGGAGGACGCGAGCGCGGCCTTTCCGCGTCAGCTCCGGCCGGAGGGGACGGGGGCCGCGGAGGGCTCCGCCTCGCCCCCGTCCGACGGGAGCGGAGCGGTCCCCGCCGCCGGCGGGGACCCGTTCCCGGACCCTTCCCGCAGGTCACGGAGGGCCTCCCCGAGGGCCCGGACCAGAGCGCGTGCGGCCTCGGCCCCGGTCCTGGCCTCCGCGGCCAGGTTCGCCGCGGCGGCGCGGGCCCTGTCCGCGTCGGCGAAGGCCCCGGCCGCGATCTCGGCGGCGGTCCCGGCCCTGGCCCGGGCGCGGTCCGCGGCGTCGCGTGCGCTCAGAGCCCTGCGGGCCGCCGCGTCGGCGGCGTCGCCGGTGGCGCGGGCGGTGGCCCCGGCCGTCCCTGCGGCTCGGAGGGCGTCGGCGGCGCGCGAGGCGGCGGCGCCGGCCTGCGCGGCCACCGTGTCGGCCCGGGTCCGCAGGTCCTCGGCCAGGGCCGAGAGCCTGCGTGCCTCGGTGGCCGCCGCTGTCGCGCGCTCCGCCGCGGCGGTGGCCTCGCGGCGGGCCTGCGCCGCCGTCCCGCGCGCGGCTCTCGCGGCAGCGGGACCGGCGTCGGCCCCCGGCTGGGCCCCGGGGCCGGTCCCGGGGCGGGTGGAGGTGCCGTGTTCCTCGGCCGGAGCCCGCCGGATGGCGCGGTCTGCCTCGGTGCGGGCTGAGCGGGCCTCGACCCCGGCCCGCTCCGCGGCCCGGGTGATCCGGTCGGCGCGGTCGGTGGCGTCCCGGGCACCGGCGGCGGCGTCGCGCGCCCGCCGGGCCACGTCACGGGCGTCGGCCGCCGCCGACTCGGCTCGGGCGGCGGCGGACCGCGCGTCCCCCGCTGCCTGTTCGGCGGCCCCGCGGTGCCGGGCCGCGTCGTCGGAGGCCCGCTGGGCCCGGTCGCGCAGGGCCTCGGCGTCCGTGCGCAGCGCCTCGGCGTCGCGTGCGGTGTTCCTCGCGTCCGCCTCGGCCCGAGCGGCCGCGTCCCGCGTGTTCTCGGCGTTGGTCCGGGCGGTGTCGGCGGATGCGGCGAGGCCGTCCAGGTCCGAGGCCGCACTCTCGGCGCCCGACCGCCGGTCCCGGAGCCGCGCCTCCCGGGTGCCCGGGTCCTCGCCGCGGCCGTCCCGGCCACCCGCGGATCCCGGCGGGGTGCCCGGGTCCGCGGCGGCCGGGCCCCTGTCCGCGCCCAGCAGCGCGAGGTCGCCTTCGAGGGCGAAGACCTCCGCCGTGCGCCGGTCCGCCGCGCCGCGCGCGCTGTCGGCGGAGTCCTGCGCCTGTTCACCGGCCCGGACGACCAGCCGGACCCTGTCGGTGACCGTGTCGGTGTCGGGCGGCCCCGAACGCGCCCCCTCGGCTGCCTGCCCACCGGCGCGGGCTGCGGCCGCGTGTGCGGTGTCGGCCGCCGCCCGCGCTGCCGTGGCGGCGTCCCGGGCGTTCGGCGTCGCCTCACCCAGCGGTCGCTCTCCGGTGAGTGCCCGTTCCGCGTCGCCGATGGCGTCCCGGGTGCCGCGCAGGCCACCGGTCACCTCGGCGGCGTCGGTGTCCGCGTCCCGGGCGTGCTGCCGGGCGGTGTCCGCAGGGACGGCATCCCGGTTCGTGCCGTCCCCGGCGGCCGAAGGCGCGGGGGCTTCGGGGCTCGGCGGGGTCAGGTTCAGTTCCGAGCGGAAGCGGTCGACCAGGGACTGCCGGGGGCCCTGGGGGACGGGTTCGGAGGCGGGGGCGGTGACCGTGGTCGTCGGCGCGCTCCGGTCCTCCCCCGCCGGGCGCTGGGTCGGCGCCGGGCTATCCGTCCCCGTGGGCAGCGGGGTGGTGCCCGGCTGCGGCGTCGGTGTCGCCAGCGCGACGCGCGCGTCGTTCACGGCGCCGACCCAGGAGCCGAGCGCCGTGTCGAACTCCGTCAGCGCCTGCTCGTACTCCGCCGCCCCGTCGTCGTAGGCCTTCGCCCGCCCGGCGTCCTCGGGTGCCTCGGCGTACCTCTCGGCCAGACCCTCCAAGGGGGTCCGGGCCCCGGCGTACTTCTTCTCGGAGTCCGTGAACGAGGTGCGCGTGGTGTCGAGCTTGTCCAGGGCCCCGGTCATGGCCTCGGCCTGCTCGGGGGTGAGGATGCCCCGCGCCACGGCGTCGGACTCCGAGATCCATCCGGTCATCCTGACCGTCGTGTGCTCGACTCCCCACCGCGTGGGCCTGGAGTGGAAGGGCGTCTCGGGCAGGTCCGGGTCGCCTTGGTGCAGCAGCCCGGGGGCCTTCAGCCTGGTCGCGGCGCCGATCGCCCAGGTGGCATCGTACTCGATGAGGTAGGCGGGCCCCTGGCGGAGCACCGTGGACTCGGGGTAGCCCTTGAGGGCCTGGCTTCCGCTGGACGAGGACCCCTGAGCGGTGTGGGTGTCGACCGAGGCGTCGCCCGTCTGGACGCCCCGGTGGTCGTCGTAGGGCAGGCCGCCGCTGGTCGTGCCGGTGGGGCGCAGCTCCCCGCCCATCCCGCTTCCGACCGTGCGGCCGCTCCCGAACGTGGTGGTGCCCGCAAGCGTGCGCGAGACACTGAGCTGGCTGCCCGGGACCACGTCCAGGACGCGGGCGTTCGCGGTGTCGGACAGGACCTTGAGGGCCCATTCGGTCCGGCCCATCGAGGTCAGTCCCACACCGTCGTCGTTCGTGGCGGCCGACGGGTAGACCGCCTTGAGCGCCAGGGTGTTGATGTGGTGGTCGATGGCGTTGTACTTCGGGTCGAGGCCGAGTTCGCGGGCCACGTGCGCGCGCGCCGCGTCGGCGGCGGCCTGCGTGTAGCGGCCGTTGTGGGACGCGTCGGCCGGGGGCGTCCAGCCGAGGGTCCTGGCCACGACGACGGCGGCCGTGTCGCGCAGGGGGCGGGCGTCGTCCTCCACGGTGGTCGGCAGGACGGGGGCACTGTCGTCCCCCGCCCTGCGCCCGCCGTCCGCGCTCTGGTCGCGCATCATGTCGGGCACGGAGGCGTAGTGGAGGGCGGGCCGGGGTGCGTCGGTCCCCGCGGTGGAGGACGTGTCCGCGGTGTCGGGGGCCGGTGGTGCGCCCTCTTCGCCGGTGGTGCCGGTGGTGACGACCGCCGGGGCCTCCTGCGGGGTGAAGACGACGTAGGGGGACGGGTACACGGTGTCGACGCGGCCGCCGTCCCCCGAACCCCGGTAAGCGGTCCGGGAACCGCCGCCGTGCACGAAACTCCTCGGCTTGTCGAGTTCGAGCGTGAGCGTGAGCGTGGTCTGCGCGGTGACCTTGACGTAGGGGGTTTTCATACGCAGCTTGACGATCCTGCTGTCGTCCCCGGTGGCGCCGCTGGAACGGGTGTCCTTCGCGGAGGCGGAGACCCCGCCCGCGGGGCTGAGGGCCTGGGGCCGGTGCTCCGGCTGCGCCTCGGGGCCGCTCCCGTCGCCCGTGTAGGGCAGGGGCTGCCTCAGGACGCCGTTGAGCGACGCGGTCGTGGTCGTGTTCCTGCTCGCGTTGAAGGCGTCCGACGCCTTCCAGGTGTGGGTCTCGGAGTAGGAGACGGATCCGCCCACGTAACGCGCGTCACCCGGGCCGGTGCGCTTGTCCAGGTGGACGTAGACCTTGGCACCGTCCGCCGCCCTCATGCGGTGCGGCGCCGAGTCCTCCTCGGTGCGGGCACCCGTGCTGCGGACCTTGACGGGGACCGGCACCGTGGGGCTCGGGTTGTTGCCCAGGTTCGTGGTCAGCGCGTGGAGCAGCGTCTCGCGGCTGTCACCGGTCAGTTCCAGGTCGTTCGCGGCGAGGTCGTCCACGAGCGACTGGAGGGCGGCACCCGGGTCGGCCGGGCGCATCTGCCTGCCGCTGTGCTCGAACCCGGGGCGCACCCGGGCGGTCCCGGGGCTCTTCGGGTTGGGCTGGGGAACCAGCTCCAGGCCGGTACCGGTCCGCCGCACGCGGTCCAGGACCAGGCCGGCCTCGTGCGCGTCGCGGGCGTGGAGGTAGCCCGAGACCAGGTCCTTGACCGGGACGGTCCAGCCGCGGAACCGGGTGTTCCAGTTCAGGGGCGGGCCGATGCTCCAGTTCTTCATGAACTCGACGGCCTGGACAAGGTTCCCCGAACCCCGGAACGCGTACACCTTCTCCATGTTGGGGACGAAGAGCACCGCCGAGGAGAACGTGTCCGAGTGCGTCGACGCCGTGTTGGTGGAGCTGAGGGTGCGGCTCGCGGAGGGGCCGGCGGCCGGGGTCGGCCGGATCGCCTCGGAGGGCAGGGAGCCCTCCCCGGGGTCGGGGTTGGGGTTCCTGCCGGAGACCGCGCCGCCCCTGAGGGTGAGGCTGTTCGTCTTCGTGGAGGAGGTGGACAGCTTGATCTCCTGGACGCCGTTCCACTGGATCTGGGCGTCGACCGCGCGGAAGTCGGTGACGGAGTCGACGTCGACCTTGGTGGCGACGGTCGTACGGACCTCGTGCGGGGACCTGAACCCGCCCCCCATGTCCTGTCGCGTGCGCGCGCCCCCGGGCCCGGTCGCCCCCTTGTTGGTGGCCAGGTTCTCCGAGGACAGGACGTTCTCGAACAGCCTTCCGCCGCCGGAGGAGTGGGTGAGGAACCGGTCGAGTTTGAGGCGGTAGCCGTCGAAGAGCCCCTGGCGGGGCCGGGAGAAGGTGCGGTAGGTCTCCTCCAGCAGCCCGCGCCGCCCCCGCGTCCGGGTGTCGAAGTCGGTGTTCACGCGCTCGACGGTGCCGCCGCGGCCGATGATCTCGCGGGCACGCCGCTCGTTCAGCGACGGTGCGTCCCGGGTGCGCTCCTCCGGCCCGGTCCCCCCGCCGGTCGTGCTCGGGCCGTTGCCGCCCGGGGCGCGGACGCCGTCGCCGGTGGTCGCGGGAACCGGAGGTGTGCGGGGGGTCGGCACGAAGCTGCCCCTGATGATCTCCCTGGCCTGCTGCGGTGTGAGCGGCGTCGGGTCGCCGACGACGGTGGCCGTGGCCCGGGGTACGTCCTCCGGGCTCGCCAGGGTCGTGGTGTGATCCGTCCCGGGCGGGTTCGTCGCGCCGTCCTGCCCGTGCGGAGCCGCGGGGGTGATCTCGTCGGGCCGAGCTCCCCGCAGGGTGTCCCGGATGCCGCTCCGGGTGTCCGCGTCCGTGGCGGGCCGGGTGGGGGTGTCGGAGGAGCTGGTGGCAGGGGGGAGCTTCGGGGTGAGCAGGAAGGCCTCCCCGTCCATGCCCTCCCCCAGGAGGGGGATGCCCCGCTCCATCGGGCGGCGGTCGTCGCGGGCGAGTCCGATGTCGTCGTGCTCGAACAGCCGCGCGTCGAAGCGCACACGGGAGGTCCACTGGTCGGAGTCCCCGATGAAGTAGACGGTGTCCTCCGCGCTGCGGGTGACGGACCTGGCCTCGCTGTGCCCACGGCCCCAGGTCTTGACCAGCGAGACGGAGGGGGCGCCCGTGACCCGGGGGACCCCGCGTGCGTCCGGGGAGGACTCGTCCCGGATGATCCCGCCCACGGTCCCCGTGACGGAGTGGGTGAAGTTCGATCCCTTCGTGGTGGTGATGCCGGCCGAGCCCGTGGAGCGGGCGCCGCCGCCGGCGGACGTGTCGAAGGTGTGCCCCAGGCGTCCGAATCCGGCGGTGACCCGCACGGTCACGTGGTCGGGGCGCAGCCCCTTGTCCAGGGCGAGCATCGCCGGGTCGATCACGGCGGGCTCGGTGAGGCGGATCGGGATGCCGCCGCCCGGCAGGTCGTGCCCCGCACTCTTGAGGTTGGACTCGCCGAGCGCGTTCAGGATCTTGAGTGTGTTCTCCTGCGCGATCTCGTGGTTGCGGCGCAGGAGGTACCGCTCGCGGGGGCCGCGGTGCGCGTCGTCCCCCGTGTGGCTCGGCCTGGTGGCGTAGTCCGCACGGGTGCGTGTGATGTCGGGGATGACCAGCCCGGGACGCTTCTCGGCGATGGCGGTGAGGATTCTGTGCGCCAGCTCGTCGTAGAAGGTGCGCTGCGGGCCGGGGGCCGCCCGGTTGCCGCCGTCGGTGCCGTTGTTCCCCGTGGTACCGGTGGCGGGTGGTGCGTGCCCGAAGCCGCGCAGGGTGGCGCCGCTCAGGTCCGTGGGGTGGTCCACCGCGAGGTTGGGGAACGGGGGCCGGGGAGGAGGGGGCGGTTCGCTGGTGGAGGCCGCGGCGCCCGTGCCGTCGGCGGACTCCTCCGGGGCCGGGGCCTTGGGCGGTTCGCCGTTGAGCTGGCGGGCGTCCTCGATCGTGAGCAGCTCGACGGAGCTCCCCTCGAAGCGGTGAGGGTTCGGTTCCCCCTGCAGGTGGACGTAGTAGTCGCGCTTGACGTCGTAGGCGGCGTGTCCTGCCGGGTTGTTGACCGCGTGGTTGGTCAGGCCGGACTGGTCGCGGGTCACACCGCTGTCGGACTCGTGGGTGGCGGCGTACTCGACGGTGGGGGCGTCGAGCCTGACGCTCCTGCCGCCGGGCAGCTCCAGCCAGATGCCGAACCCGAGGCTCGCCGTCCCCGTCACCACGGTCGAGCCGGTGACAGTGGAGGAGTTGTCCCTCTGCGAGATGTTGCGGTGCAGGAAGTCCGTCAGGCCGGGGGCGAAGTCCTTGCGGTGGTACTCGGTCGGCACCGACCACATCCGCATGATGGTGCTGCGGCCGTCCGGGGTCTGGATCCGCAGGTGTGCCGGGCTGTTCGTCATCTGCGGGAGGTACTGCTGCACCTGGTCGTCGGCGAAGGCGCGCTCGATCCGGCCGCGGAAGTCCGCCGCCGCGCGCTCGGCCCTGGTGGCTTTGTGGCCGGGCGGGCGGGGCTCGTCCGGGCCCCTCCCGAGGAGGTGGTCCGCGAGCCAGGTGCCGAGGCCTGGGGTGCGGCGCCCGCCGCCCGGCCCGGGGACACCGCTCCCGGAGGCGGCTGTGGTGCCGCCATCCGTTCCCGTGCCGCCGGTGGTCCCGGTGACCGGTGTGATGGCGAAGACCTCGATCGGGTGGCTGGTGCCGGCCGAGGGGCGGTTCACCGCGCCCCGGTGCCCGTCGGCGCCGACCGGCGCGTCCGTGAGGACGATGTGCTCGGGCGCGTCCTTGTTGGAGACGGCCCCGCCCGGGAGGTTGATCGCCAGGCCGTTGTACCCGGTACCGGTCGGTGTGTGGGGCGCAGCGAGTCCGGGACCGGTGACGGACGCCGCCAGGTGCAGGTCGGCGACGTAGACGGTCGGCTTGCCGATCATCTCGAGGCCGCTGTCGGAGGTGGCCTTGCTCGCCGCGCTGAAGCCCGTGCTCCGCACGTCGGTGCCGAAGCGCCCGCCCGCCGAGAAGGTGGGCCCGGCGCTGTTGCCGCCGACGTCCCCCACGTAGAACGGGTTCACGGTCAGTTTCGCGCCGACGGTCCGGCCCGGACCGGAGGAGCCGCCCTCCGTGGAGTTGACCCCCGGGCCCAGGTCGTGCAGCCAGATGGAGCGGGGGTCCCCGCCGCCGGTCGACGCCGGGGTGTCGACGTGGAAGAAACCGTCCTCGCCTGGACGCAACCGGAAGGTGGCCTCCCAGGTTCCGCCGGCGTCCGTCGCACTGAAAGTGTGCCCCCCGCCTTGGAAGAAGCTTCGCGGGCCCTCGCGGGTGAGGACGTCGAGCGCGCGGTCGCCGATCTCCCGGCGCACCTGCTCCGGCATGCCGGGCGTGGAGTCCAGGACGTCGCGGACGAAGTCGGGCACGGGCTCGGTGAGGAGCATGTGCTGGCCCAGGAGGGTGGAGGTGGTGAGGTAGCCCAGGTCGTGGCTCTCCCCCGCACCCCTGTCCGGGGTGACGCTGCCGTCGTAGTCGAACCGCGGGGGCGGGGGCGGGCGCACCTCGGAGCCGGGCGGGGGCGGCGCGGCCGGGTCGTGGACGTCGCGGTCGAGGGCACGGGACCCGCTCTCGGCCGGACCACCGTCGCGCGTGACGGGGGAGTCGGTGTTGAGGGGTCCGAGGGGGATGTCCCTGCTGGTTCCGCCGAGGGGGACGGGGCCGGGGTCGCGGCTGGTCCCGCCCGTGGTCTCCAGGACGGTCATGACGGTGGTCGGGCCGTCGGGGCGCAGCAGGTCGGCCTGCGTCTGGGCGATGTGGTCGTAGTTCCTGTAGGCCTCGTTGGCCTCGCGCTGCGCCTCGTAGGCCTGGGCGCGCAGATCCTGGGCGTCGGGGCGGCCCCGGCTCTCGGCCTCCCTGGTCTGGTTGACCAGGTCCTGGGCGCGCTGGTAGCCGCTGATCGCGTCCTTGAGGCTGGCCGAGGCCAGCTCCCCGAGCCGGATGGCGGTGGTGATCTTGTCCGACGCGGCCTGGGGGGAGGGGTTGCCCTGCCCGCTGGCGGGCGCGGGCGCGGGTGGCGGAGCGGCCTGGCCGACCGGGGGCGCCACAGCGACGGGCGAGGGGGTGTGCCGCTGCTCCGGTTCGGGAACGGAGCGGTCGGCTGGGTTCGCATCGTCGTTGTGGCCGGTGTTCGGTGTGGTCTGTTCCGTGCTGGGAGGCACGTCCGCTGTTGGGTTGTCGGGGGCGAGAGCGTTGAAGAAGTCGACGGTGGGGCCGCCGTCGCGGTCGTGCAGGGGTGACTGGTCGTCCTGACGGGACGGGGTGGGATCGTCGTCGCGGTCGTTTTCTCGCTGGGATCCGTTGCCGCCGCGCTCGGGGGTTGGGTCGCCGCCCTGGCGGGGGTTGTCGTTGCCCCGTCCCCACCCGCCGTCGTCGCCGACGGGGCCGTTGGTCCGGTTGTCGGTGCTGTTGCTTTCGGTGCCGTTGCTTTCGGTTTGGGGCAGTGGGGTGATGTTGGGTGTGTCTTTGTTGTTGAACAGGTCGAGGCCGTGTAGGGCGCCGTCGGTGGCGCCTTGTTGGATGCCTGCTTGGGAGGCGCCTGCGGTGGCGGAGAAGACGGAGGCTTCCCAGCCGCGTCCGTCGGCGACGCTTCCGAGTCCTTCGCCGAGGTAGCCCTCGGCGGCTCCGGTGCCGATGTTGGCGCCGGTTTGTTGGGCGTAGGCGCTGGTGGTGGAGAAGTAGTCGTTGAGGGGGTTGCGCAGGTTGACGGGGACGTCGGCGAGGTGGTCGCGCATGTGGGGGGGCAACCGGTCGCCGATGGTCTCGCGTAGGTGTTGGCCCAGGTCGGGGTTGTTCCAGTGGCGGGCCAGGGTGGTGGCGTAGTCGCGTCCCAGGTCGCGTGCGGCGCTCTCGCCGAGGTGGTCGCCGAAGTTGCGGGCGAACAGGTCGGCGAAGTCGTTGCGTGCTGCGGCGGCTTTGGCGGCGTTGTCGAAGGCGCCCGCGCCGGTGGGGCTGGCGGGGTTGTAGGGGGTGAGGAATTCGTCGTTGTGGCGTCCGAAGACGGTGGCCAGGTCCTTGTTGAGGGAGGGGGCCGGGAGCGGGGTGTCCTTGGGTGCGGGGGAGTCCGGGCCCCGGTCGGGGTTGGGGTTGGTTGTGGGCGGGTCGTCCTTGACGGGTCCTGCGGGGGGTCCGTCGGGTCCGCCGGGGGGTGGTGTGTTGGGCCCGCGGTCGGGGTTGTTGGTGGGTGGGTCGTCTTTGACGGGTCCTGCGGGTGGTCCTGCGGGGGGTCCGTCGGGTCCTCCGGGTGGTGGGGGTGTGTCGGGGCTCTCACGAAGCGGGGGCCCGGTGGGGGGTCCGGCGGGGGGTCCTGCGCCGTCGGGGCCGGTGCGGGTCAGGGGTGGGGGGTCGGGCAGGTCGTTGAGGTCTTTGAGGCCCTTGTTGAGCAGGTCGGTGAGGTGTTTGCTGAAGAGGCCGTCCATGCCGGCGGAGAAGAGGGCGGAGAGCAGGCCCTCGGCGGCCGCTCCGGTGTGGGAGCCCTGGGTGAGTTTCTTGTCTTGGTGGTGGCGGGTGCCGCGTCCGATCTGGATGCGTTGGATGATGCTGTCCATGCTGGCGAAGATCTGGCTGATGATCTGGTGGCTGGGCACGGT